>DASTVC010000374.1:0-4316 GCA_035759295.1 Longimicrobium sp.
CGGGCTCTGGCTGCTGTATGTGGCTCCCGGCCACGCGCTCCCGCCGGCGCACGCGCTGCTGAACGAGAGCGGAACGTATCACTCGCAGCCGCTGGGCGGTTCGTGGTACATGGTGCTGAGAGGCAGGAGCTGAAACGCGAAGGGCGGTGATCCGGACCCGGGATCACCACCTTTTCGCATTCCGCCGATTCTCCGTCAGTCGCGGGCGGGCGGGGTGGCGGGCTGCGGCGGCGGGACGCGAAAGTGCACACCGCGAAAGAACTTCCATCCATCGGCCTCCCTGCGCCACACCTGCATGTCGCGCAGCTGCCGCGTGGAGCGCTGCGCCGGCTGGGCATGCACCGTGGTGGTGTTCCACGTCACGCGCACCACGCCCAGGTCGCCGGAGACGATGATCTCTTCGATGACGGGCGCGGTGGTCACCGTAACGCCGGCGGGCAGGTTCGTCATCTCGCGGTAGCCGGCGTCCAGCGTCGCGTAGTCCGAGTCGGGGATGCCGGGATAGGTCAGCATCACCTCGCGCGAGTACAGCGCGATGATGGTGTCCGGGTCCTTGGCGTTGAACGCCTCGCCCGAGCGGATGACGAGCGCCCGCAGCGCCTCCACGTCCGCCGCCGGCCCGTGCACGACGGTCTCCTGCGCCGCCGCAGGCAGATGCAGCGCGGTCGTGATCAGAAGCGCGCTCGCAAGACGGAATCGCATCGAATCTCCTGGAAAAGCGAAGGGTGGAGAGGACTTCCGGGTGAGACGATGGAGGATACAGCGTTGTTGGACCGCAGTGGTTAGCGTTTTGTAATTGTTTCGATGCGACGGCCTTCGATGCGAAGCCTTGGCCCACGCAAGCAGGTGAAGCCCCACCCGGCGAGCATAAGCGAGCCTGGTGGGGCTTTCCGCAGCCGTTGCGGCGGGTTTACCCGCTCACGCGGGGAGGCTGCACAGGCTTAGTCGACGCCGCGGCCGGTCTGCTCCTGCAACTCGTCGATCTTCTTCGACGCTTCGGCCTTGGTGAGGTCGTCGTCCACCTCCACGTGGGCCTCTTCGGCGAGGGTGTGCAGGTAGGAGCGCTGGGCGCCGGTCATCGGCTGGTCACCCGTGACCCAGTTGTCCGGGTCCTTGATCATGTTGCTCTCCTCCGCCTGCTCCTGCGTTCTGCGGTCCGTCATCGTCCCCTCCCCTGCTATGCGTTCAAGTGATTGACTGCCAACCAGTTGCCCGTCTACATCCGCAGAATCCATACCAAACAAATACCGAAGCGTGGAAATGATCCGGGATGATGCGGGTCAGCCGGCGGCGGGTGGGAGCGATGATTCTTGCGATGCCGGGCGCAGGGTGATGCCGTCCGCGGAGCTCGGAATCGCACGGCGGCATCGACGCATCCCCATCCACCCCCATTCCCATCCCCGCAGCCGGTTCTGACGCATGGCCAACGAAAAGCCCTCCCTTACGCGCGAGCTGTTCCACGGCAGCATCGACGATTCGATCCTCTTTCCGTACCCGCGCATCAGCGATGAAGAAGACCGGCTGGTGCGCGACTTTCTGCAGCGGCTGCGCGCGTACTGCGAGGCCAACCTGGACCGCGAGTGGATCGACGAGAACGAGCGCATCCCCGACGAGCCGATTGCCGAGCTCAAGCGGATGGGACTGTTCGGCATCTCCATCGCGAAGGAATTCGGGGGGATGGGCCTTTCGCAGAGCGCGTACTGCCGGATCTTCGAGTACGTGACCGGCTTCGATCCCGGGCTGGGGATCATGCTGGGGGTGCACCTTTCGATCGGGATCAAGGGAATCCAGCTGGCCGGGAACGAGGCGCAGAAGGCGCTTTATCTACCGAAAGCCGCCACGGGTGAGTGGATGGCGTCGTTCGCGCTCACGGAACCGGAGGCGGGGAGCGACGCGGCGGGGATCAGGTCGCGCGCGGAGCGGCAGGCGGATGGATCGTGGATTCTGAACGGCAGCAAGATCTGGATCGGCAACGGCTCGTTCAGCGAGATCATCGTCGCCTTCGCGCAGACGCCGGTGGAGCGCGACGGCAAGACGGTGGACCGCGTGACGGCGTTCATCCTCCGCCCCGACATGCCCGGCTTCGAGCGCGGGCCGGCGCTGCGCAAGATGGGCGCGCGGGGAAGCAACCAGGCGGAGCTGTACTTCAAGGACGTGCGCGTGCCCCCGGAGAACGTGCTGGGCGAGCCGGGCGAGGGGTTCAAGATCGCCATGCGCGTGCTGAACAGCGGCCGGCAGGGGCTGAGCGCAGGCGCGGCGGGCGGGGTGAAGCAGGCGCTGCGGATGGCGACGGACTGGGCGCGGCGCCGCGAGCAGTTCGGGCAGCCGCTGGTGAGCTACGAGAGCATTCAGGGCAAGCTGGCCGACCTGGCGGCGGACGCGTACACGGCGGAGAGCGTGGCCTACTTCACCACCGGCCTCAACGACCGCGGTGACGTGGACTATGCGCTGGAATCCGCCGCGGCCAAGGTGTGGAACAGCGACGCGCTGGACCGGGCCGTGGACGAAGTGGTGCAGATCGCCGGCGGGCGCGGCTTTGTAAAGGGCTATCCGTACGAGCGGATGTACCGCGACGCGCGCATCACCCGCATCTTCGAGGGGACCAACGAGGTGGTGCGGCTGTTCGTGGGACTCTCCGGGCTGCAGGGGCCGGGCGAGGCGCTCAAGGAGGTGGCCGCGGCGCTTCGCGAGCCGGTAAAGCAGATCGGCCTGCTGACGGACTTTGCGGCGGACCGGGTGCGGATGGCGTTCGGCGGCGGCGAGCCGGCGCTGGAGACGGACGTGAACCCGCGGCTGCAGACGCACTTCGACTACCTGGTGGAGCACACGCGCGACCTGCGGGTAGCGGCGGAGCGGGCGCTGCGGCGGCACGGCAAGAAGATCCCCGAGCGGCAGTTCATCGTCACGCGGCTGGGGGACATGGCCATCGAGCTGTACGTACGCGCCGCCACCCTCTCGCACACGCAGGCGCTGCTGCAGGCGCGCGCGGCGGGCGCGGCGGTGGCGCCGCCGTTCACCAGCACGCGCCAGCCGCTGGACGACGAGTCGGTGCAGCGCATCCTGCGCCTGTGCGACCTGGCCTGCATGCGCAGCGGCCTGCGCTTTCGCGCCGCGCGCGAGGCGCTCAACGGCTCGCGCGACGAGCTGGTGCGCGCCGTCGCCCGCGACGTGATCGCCCAGACGGACCCGCCCACCGACACGCAGCCCACCGGCGAACCCGGCGCGGCCATCCCTGGCGGCAGCGGCCAGACCGAGGTCGCGGAGCCCGCCGGCGAGCCGCGTGTGGGGATGTGAGGTTCCGGCCCGGTGAAAGTTGCGTGGCGTGTGGCCTGCGCTGCGTCACTGGATGACATTTTTCGGTTGCCATTGTCCGACGATCCTGCAATACTTAGCGTCGTCCGCTACCCGCCCCGCAGGATGCACGCTGGCGCGCCGGGTTCGCCAGCTCCCTCCACAGGCCCAAACCACGGTAGAACAATGGCAAACGCACCAATGACTGATGGGACAGATGTTTTCGGGATGGAGGCACGGCAGCCGGAGCTCCGCCGGCCGTTCATTCCGCCCACCGTGGAAAAGCTGGGACACCTCCAGACGACCACGTTGCTCTCGCCTCCCTGACGCCGGCTGCCCGGACGGAGGGCCGCCGCGGAACACGCAGCCCCTTCCTCCGGCGATGTCCGGCTCCCTGATTCTCTGAACCCGGCGGCACGCACTCGCGCGTCGCCGGTTCATCGTTTCTGTGCCCGGCGCATCATCCGCCCGCCTGGACCTCGGTTTGGGCACGCGAAGACATCCGGCTGGCCGATGTCCGCGCGCCCATTTAAAACGCCATGGCACGACAGGCGCGACCGGCCCGGCAGACGGGCCGACGGAGGAGACGTCGTTCAGCGCATGCGCGACGGGGGACCGGCACCTGCTGATCCCCCGCCGTAGGCCAGCGCGTTACGCGTCAGACATCACGGACAGACCTGGCCGCAGCTTCCGATTTCGGTGCAGATGCCGGTGCAGCGGAGCGTGGCGAAGTGCGCGACCACCGTGCCCTCACGCGAGTCGGGCGTGGAGGTGGTGAACCCATCGACCCGCAGATCCTCGACGTTCAGCTTCAGCTTGTTCATGAGTCGGCTCCATCGTGGGAAGACAAGAAATTCGAGACACCGGCATCATGGCATATTACGTCCTGAAACGCAAGTGAGCCCAACCAACGTATCCTTGGCCGCATCACCTGGGCCTCGATTCTGCTTGACTTCGGCGCCCGGCGTGCGAAGATCATCCGCGCGCTGATCGGCAGTCCCGGCACCCCCGACCCGCATCCTCCA
>DASTVC010000375.1:0-2397 GCA_035759295.1 Longimicrobium sp.
GGGTGTCCCGTCCAGTGGAACCGGGAAGACTGGCTGCGGGTGGGCAGGTTCTCGCCGGACTGAACGGCGGACCTCCATCCGCGGCCCGGGCCCGGCGAGGCGCGCGGGGAGGCCGCCGTCTCCGTGGAAACGTCTGTATCCGCTCGTCCCAGGCGCCGTGCAGCGGGGACGCGGAAAACCGCCACCGGGAAAGCCGCGTGTCCCAGGACCATTGGCTCCCGCCGCCGTGGGTATTATCGTCCGGGAAGGGGAGCGCGAGAAGGCCTCGCGCATCCGCCCGCATCCCTGTCCCAGGAGCACGACCATGGCCGATACGACGCACGCACTCGGTGAAGAAGATCCCTGGACCACGCACCTCCTCGGCGAGGAAGGCGTAGAGACCACGGACGCGGTGGGCGAGGAGGATCCCAGCACCACGGCCCCCGTGGGCGAGGAGGACGCCACGTCCGGTACGAGCACGGACGACCCGTTCGGAGCGTTCTGACAGGCACCACCGGACCCCACCCGCCCGCGCGGGTGGGGCTTTCGGCCTCTCGCATTCCCCAGCCGTGCCGCGCATGCCCACGCTCCAGACACCTCGCCGCGCCGCCGCGCCCGCGTCCGCCGCCATCGACCGCCCGGTGCTGATCGCCGGGGGCGAGTCGGACCCCAACCTCCTTTCGCTGCTGCGCCGCGCCCGCGAGCGCGAGGTGCCCGTGCTGGCGCTCCTCGCCGGCCCGGAGCGCACGCCCGCCCTCACCTGGGACGTGCAGGCCGACGCGCTGCGGGTGGACGGCCGCGAGGTGCGCCCGGGGGCCGGCTTCATGCGCTACGACGTCTTTCACGCCATGGCGGACAAACGCGCCGCCGTGGGATTCCGCGCGCAGGCGTGGTACACGGCGCTGCACGGCTGGCTGCTGTCGCACGACGACGTGCGGATGATGAACCGCCGCTACGCCGGCCAGGTGAACAAGCCGTTCATGCTGCGCGAGGCCGCCGGGTGCGGGCTGCGGATACCGCGCACGCTCATCACCAACGAGCTGGACGCGCTGGAGGGGATGGACGGCGCGGCGGAGATGATCGCCAAGCCGGTGCCGGGCGGCGGCTACACGCAGCTGGTCGGCGAGCTGCTGCGGACGACGGAGCGGGTGGACGGCCGGTCGGCGGCGCCGGCGATCGTGCAGGAGCGGCTGGTGGCGCCGGAGGTGCGCATCTACGGCATCGGCGGGCGCTTTCTCCCCTTCGACGTCATCAGCGCGCAGCTGGACTACCGCGCGGACCAGGCCACGCGCGTGGAGCCGCGCCCGCCGGCGAGCATCGACCCGGCGCTGGTTGCGGCGCTGGGGCGGCTGATGGAGCGGCTGGGGATGGAGTACGCCGCCGCGGACTTCAAGACGGACGCGGCGACGGGCGAGCTGGTGTTCCTGGAGATCAACAGCGGCCCCATGTTCGTCGCCTTTGACCGGGCGAGCGGCCACGCGGTGTCGGACGCCATCCTGGACTACCTGGCGCGCTGAGCACGCGGCGCCGATAGAACGCAAAAGGAGCGGTGTTGACGCCCGCTGCCCGTGCTGGGCCGCGCGGCCGTAGCAGTGCAGGTGGAGGGAATCCGCGCCGATGCGCGAAGGGAGCGGGCCGGGGAGCCGTGGGGTTGAGTATGGAATAACGGCGTGTTATGATGCGGTCGCGCTGTCGGAGCATCCCGCCCGGCGGCGTCCCGATGGCGGCACCTGCGCCGCCACCGTTCACCGCACCAGACGGAGGAACGCCATGAGGGACAAGACGCTCGCCTGCGGCGAAGAGCAGAACACCACGTCGCCCAGCTGGGAAGAGTGCGCCGCGAAGGAGTCCGTGGTCACGGAGAACCCCTTCGGCACCTTCTGACGGGCCGGCGGGGCCGGAACCCTCCGGCCCCGCCGCGTTTCTTTGCCCTGGCCGCACCGTTTTCGCCCATGCTCAGCGCACCCGCGCGCGCACCCCGCGCGCCCGCGGCCGCCGACCCCGACCGGCTGGTGCTGGTCGCCGGCGGCGACGCCGATCCCCACCTGCTCTCGCTCGTGCGCCGCGCCATGGAGCGCGAGCTGCCCATCCTGGAGTTCCTCACGGGCGCGGACCGCACCCCCTGCATCGTGTGGGACCTGGAGGCGGACACGCTGGTGCTGGACGGGCGCGAGGTGCGCCCCGGCGCCGGCTTCTTGCGCTACGACGTCTTCCACACGCTGGCGGACAAGCGCCCGTCCGTGGGCTTCCGCGCGCAGGCGTGGCACTCCACCCTGCAGGGCTGGCTGCTGGCCCACGACGACGTGCGGATGATGAACCGCGGCTTCGGCGGGCTCACCAACAAGCCGCACGTGCTGGTGCTGGCGGCGTCGTGCGGGCTGCGCACGCCCCGCACGCTCGTCACCAACGACCTGGAGC
>DASTVC010000376.1:0-8294 GCA_035759295.1 Longimicrobium sp.
CTTGTCGATGTTGTCGAACGACATGAAGTCGGCCAGACCCTTGTCCGCCTGGATCCGCGTGATCGCCGCGGTCAGAGTCGTCTTGCCGTGGTCCACGTGGCCGATGGTGCCCACGTTCACGTGCGGATTGTTGCGATCAAACTTGGCCTTGGCCATTGGTTTGAATCCTCGTCCCTGAGGGGTGTGTAAAGATGGCTGAATGGATTCCGCCCGGCGGCGCTCCTGTCGAAGCGCCCCGGGCTGCCGAACCGCCTCAGCCGCGAACCCGGGGGGCGTTTCCGCCTCGCCCGGCGAACGTACCAAAGACAGCAAACCTTGCCGCGCCACAGGCAGCGGCAAGGTGTCCCGTCGCCTGGGGGTACCGCGCTCCTCGCGGAAAAGCGGCCCCGAAGCAGAACAAGACGAGAAGAATAGCCACACTGGCGCCAAACGTCAAGGGTTGGGGCCTTTGTATCCCCTTGATCTCCCGGCTCGTCACGTCCGCGGGAAGGGGTCTCACACGGAGTCAACGGAGTCAACGAAGTTTTCTCGTGCCGGTCCCCCGCCCTTCTCCGCGCGCCTCGAGGAAGCGCCACGCCTGGCGGGAAGCGGTGGCGGCTCACCATGCGCGACACCGTGTCCTGCGCGTCGGCAGTGGCGGGGCGCACCGTGCTTCCCTGAGGACGTCGGGAACGGCAGGCAGGTGGAAGCGCGGCAAGGGGGCCATCCGCGTTTTTTCTGGAACACCTTTCCCGCCGCAGCACCCCCCGGCCCACCATTCCGGCTTTACACGATGCGCGATCCCGCGAAC
Source organism: Longimicrobium sp. (assembly GCA_035759295.1). Lineage (GTDB taxonomy): Bacteria > Gemmatimonadota > Gemmatimonadetes > Longimicrobiales > Longimicrobiaceae > Longimicrobium. The sequence goes on from DASTVC010000376.1 coordinate 791, forward strand.
CGTCCCTCGCGCGAACCTCTGCGGGAACGCCCTCGACCCTCTCGCGGACCCAGGCTTCGCCAGATCGCGCATCGGGTGTTCGTGGAGGCCGGCTCCGGTGTGCTTGCGGCAGGAGAGGGGGTTGACGCCGGGTTGGGGACGAGGATGGCGGGATAGGTATCTCCCGAAAAATGCGGATGGCCCCCTGCCGCGCTTCCCTCCCTCTGCCGTTCCCGATGCTTCTCCACACGCGTGGAGCAACCCCCACCCGCCGCCGTGCCCTGACACCCTTCCACTCCGTCGCGGGTCCTCTCGCTTTGGAGAGCGCGACCGCGGTTTGCAACGAAATCCGCGATGAACCTCTTTCTTTCCGTGCATAAGAAAGGGCGGCCCGTGCGGACCGCCCTTTCCGTTCCTGCAGCGCGAGGATCTTAGCCGCGGACCTTCGCGACGATCTCCTCGGCCTTGCTCTTGGGCACTTCCTCGTACTGCGCGAAGTGCATGCTGTACACGGCGCGGCCCTGCGACATGGAGCGCAGCGACGTGCTGTAGCCGAACATCTCCGACAGCGGCACCATGGCGTTGATCACCTGGGCCTCGCCGCGCTGGTCCATCCCCTGGATCTTGCCGCGGCGGCTGGAAAGGTCGCCGATCACGTCGCCCATGTAGTCCGACGGCGTGACCACCTCCACCCGCATCACGGGCTCGAGCAGCACCGGGCCCGCGCGGCGGGCGGCCTCCTTGAAGGCCATGGACGCGGCGATCTTGAACGCGATTTCCGACGAGTCCACGTCGTGGTAGCTGCCGAACACCAGCTGCACCTTGACGTCGACCATGGGGTAGCCGGCCAGCACGCCGGTGTCCATGGACTCCCGCAGCCCCTGCTCGCTGGGCTTGATGAACTCGCGGGGGATCACGCCGCCCACGATCTTGTCCTCGAACACGAAGCCCTGGCCCGGCTCGGCCGGCATCATGTTGATCACCACGTGGCCGTACTGGCCGCTACCACCGGTCTGGCGGACGAACTTGCCTTCGACCTTCTCCACCGTCTTGCGGATCGTCTCGCGGTAGGCCACCTGCGGCCGGCCCACGTTGGCGTCCACCTTGAACTCGCGGAGCATGCGGTCCACCAGGATCTCCAGGTGCAGCTCGCCCATCCCGGAGATGATGGTCTGCCCCGTCTCGGCGTCGGTGTGCACGCGGAAGGTGGGGTCCTCGTCGGACAGGCGGCGCAGGGCCTCGCCCATCTTGTCCTGGTCCACCTTGGTCTTGGGCTCGATGGCAACGTCGATCACCGGCTCCGGGAACGTCATCGACTCCAGCACCACCAGGTGGTCGGGGTCGCACAGCGTGTTGCCCGTGGTGGTGTCCTTGAGCCCGATGGCGGCGGCGATGTCGCCGGCGCGCACCTCGGGGATCTCCTCGCGCTTGTTGGCGTGCATCTGAAGGATGCGGCCCAGGCGCTCGCGCTTGTTCTTGGTGCTGTTCTGCACGTGGCTGCCCGACGCGATCACGCCCGAGTACACGCGGAAGAACGTGAGCTTACCGACGTACGGATCCGTGGCGATCTTGAACGCCAGCGCGCTGAACGGCTCGTCGTCCGTGGGGTGACGCTCGATCTCGGCGTCGCCGTTCTCCGGGTCCGTCCCCTTGATGGCGGGAATGTCCACCGGCGCCGGCAGGTAGTCGATCACCGAGTCAAGCAGCTGCTGCACGCCCTTGTTCTTGAACGCCGATCCGGTGAGCACCGGCACGATGGCGCCCGCGATGGTGGCGTTGCGGATGGCGCGGCGCAGCTCGGGCTCGCTGATCTCCTCGCCCTCCAGATAGCGGCTCATCAGGTCCTCGTCGTGCTCCACCGCGCCCTCGACCAGGGCGAAGCGGGCCGCGGCGGCCGCTTCCTGCAGCTCGGCACGGATGGGCTGCTCGGTCCAGTTCTTCCCCAGCGTGTTGTCGTCGTAGATCAGCTCGACCTGGCGCAGCACGTCGACGATGCCCACGAAGGTGTCGCCGTCGCCGATGGGCAGGTGGATGGGCATGGGGTTGGCGCCCAGCCGGTCCACGATCATGGAGACGCAGCGGTCGAAGTTGGCGCCCGTGCGGTCCATCTTGTTCACGAAGCAGATGCGGGGCACGCCGTACTTGTCGGCCTGGCGCCACACCGTCTCGGACTGCGGCTCCACGCCGGCCACCGCGTCGAACACGCAGACGGCGCCGTCGAGCACGCGCAGCGAGCGCTCCACCTCGACGGTGAAGTCCACGTGCCCGGGGGTGTCGATGATGTTGATGCGGTACGTCTGGTCGAAGCGGGTCCACTGGCACGTCGTGGCGGCCGACGTGATGGTGATGCCGCGCTCCTGCTCCTGCTCCATCCAGTCCATCGTGGCCGCACCCTCGTGCACCTCGCCGATCTTGTGCGTCCGGCCGGTATAGTACAGGATGCGCTCGGTGGTGGTGGTCTTGCCGGCATCGATGTGCGCCATGATGCCGATGTTGCGGTACTTTTCGAGCGGCGTGGTGCGGGCCATTGTCGTTCTATCCGGTAGTGGAACGCGCGGGGCGCGGGAGCGTACCTTCCGCTCGCGCGCCCGCCACGTTTCCTGTTCTGTTCAGCGCAGCCGGCGCCCCACCGTGGGCACCGGGTGTGGACGACGTGTTACCAGCGGTAGTGCGCGAACGCCTTGTTGGCGTCGGCCATGCGGTGCGTGTCGTCCTTCTTCTTGATCGTGGCGCCCTCGTTGCGAGAGGCGGCCAGCAGCTCGGCGGCCAGGCGGTCGGCCATGGTCTTTTCGCCGCGGGCCCGGGCATACCCCACCAGCCAGCGCATGGCCAGCGCGGTGCGGCGCTCCGGACGGACCTCGACGGGCACCTGGTAGGTGGCGCCGCCCACGCGGCGGCTCTTGACCTCGAGCACCGGCTTGGCGTTGTTGAGCGCCGTCTTGAAGACCGTCTCGGCCGGCTGGCCGGTGCGCTCTTCCAGCGTCTTCATGGCGTCGTAGAAGATCCCCTCGGCGGTGGACTTCTTGCCGTCCAGCATGAGGGTGTTCACGAACTTGGTCACCACTTCGGAGCCAAAGACCGGATCCGGGATGATGGGGCGCTTTACGGCGCGAGTACGACGGCTCATGGATTACCTCTTCCCCTTTCCGCCCTTGCCAGCCGGCGCGCCCTTGCCCGCGGCCGCACCGGCCTTGGGACGCTTGGCGCCGTACTTGGAGCGGCTCTGGCGGCGGTCGTTGACGCCGGAGGCGTCGAGCGTACCGCGGATGATGTGATAGCGAACGCCCGGAAGGTCCTTCACGCGGCCGCCGCGGATGAGCACGATGCTGTGCTCCTGCAGGTTGTGGCCCTCGCCCGGGATGTACGCCGTCACCTCGGTGCCGTACGTGAGCCGGACACGCGCCACCTTCCGGAGGGCCGAGTTGGGCTTCTTCGGGGTCGTGGTGTAGACGCGCGTGCACACCCCGCGCTTCTGCGGGTTGTTGCGCATGGCGGGGGACTTGCTCTTCTTCTCGAGCGTCTCCCGGCCTTTGCGGACCAGCTGGTTGATCGTCGGCATACTTTTAGGAGTAACGCGTATCCTGGGACGAAAAAACAGGCGAGGACCACCCGGTCCCCGCCGCCGCCAACCACGGGTTGCGCGACAGACCGGGAAAAGTAAGGGCTTATCCCCCCGTGGTCAACCCCCCGCCGCCCTTTCCCACCGCGCCACCGCTGGACCCGCCGCCGGATCGCCGCCCGCAGGACTTTCGCTCGATTCGATCTTCCTCCCCCACGCCCCGCACCGCTCCCCCGCGTCCACTCGCATCCGCCGTGCACACGCGCGGAAATCCCTCCGCGGCGAGCCTCGCATCGCCTTCCCCGACCGTATCAATCCGTAAGCAATCCGCACGACCCGTGGCGGCGGCCACCGGGTCCGGCTCGGCGACGACGCCCGGCGTCGTGAGGGGAGCGCGGGCGCTTGCCCGCGCGCACGAGATCACGCATCTTGTCCCCTCACAACCGCACCTCACTGCATGACCCACCCTTCCATCACCACTCCGCAGGGCGCAGCCGTGCTGCGCCGCGGCCTCGCGAATTTCCTGGTCGAGCTCGCCATCGCCTTGCAGAACCACGGCGTGTACCCGCCGGGGCACCCCTTTCTCGCGCGTTCCGCCGAGGGGGTGGTCCAGCGGCTGGACGCGCTGCTGCAGGACCGCGAGTCGATCTCGTTCGGCGTGGCGCACGGGCGGCTGGTGATCGGCGGCGTGGCCACCAGCGCCGCCAACCCCGTGCTGAGCGGCCTGGCCGAGCGGCTGCACCGCCAGCGGATCGGCGCGGTGACTTTGCGCCGGGGACTGGACGTGGACGAGGCCTCGACGCTGCTCTGGCAGCTGGCGCGGGACCCGGCCCCCGGTGCGCCCCCGGCCGCCGCCGGGCCCCACGCCCAGCTTCACCCCGTGTCGTACGCGCAGCTGGAGCTCACGGGCCACGAGCCCGCGGACGGGGAGGATCCGGCCGACGGCCGCGCCGCGGAGCTGTGGGTGGGACTGGCCCGCGCCGCGCTCGCCCTGGGGGAAGAGGACGATGGAACGCCCGCGCCGGACGAGGTGGCGCGGGCGATCGAGCAGCACGCCCGGGCGGCGGCGTACGACCAGGTGATCGTCGCGTACCTGCTGCAGCTGGCGGAAGAGCTGCGGGCCGACGGACGGGGCGCGCCCGACGTGCGCCGGCGCCTTGCGCAGACGGTGCGGAGGCTGAGTCCCGCGGCGCTGTCCCGGCTGATGGAGATGGGGGGCGACGCGGCGCAGCGCCGCCGTTTCCTCCTGGACGCGGGGCGCGGCTTTGCCGCCGACGCGGTGGTCCGGCTGGTGGAGGTGGCGGCGGAAGCGGAGGGACAGACCCTTTCGCGCTCGCTGGTGCGGCTGCTGGAAAAGCTGGCCGCCCTCGCGGAGAACACCGCCGCCCCGGCGTCCGCGGCGGCGCAGGGCGCGCTGCGCGAGCAGGTGGAGCGGCTGGTGGGGGGCTGGGCGCTCGCGGACCCCAACCCGCGGGCCTACACCGCCGTGCTGGACGGGATGTCGCGTACGCTCCCAAAAGGGTCCGCCGGCGCCGCCGCGTCCGCCCCCGAGCCGGAGCGCATCCTGGAGACGGCGCTGGAGGTGGATGCCGCCGGCCCCGCCGTATGGGACGCCGTCCAGGCGCTGGAGGACGCGGGGCGGCTCCACCGGGTAGCGGAGCGCCTGGTGGGCGCGCCCGGCGGTGCCCGGCTGGCGCCGGCGCTCTGGGCGCACCTCTGCCGCCCGGACGGGGTGCGCGCGCTGCTGCGCACCGCCGCTGAGGCGCCCGCGGCGCTGGATGCGGTGCTGGCGCGGATGGGCGCGGCAGCAGTGGGCCCGCTGCTGGACGAGATGGCGGACTCCGGCAGCCGCGCCGTGCGCCGCGCCGCCCTGGGCCGGGTGGTAGCGCTGGGACCCGCCGCGCTGGACGAGGTGGGGCGGCGGATGGACGACCCCCGCTGGTTCGTCGTCCGCAACCTGCTGGCGATCGTCAGTGGGATGGGGCAGGCGCCGGAGGGGTTCTCGGCCGCGCCGTTCCTGCGCCACGCCGACGCGCGCGTGCGCCGCGAGGCGTTCCGCGCAGCGTTCCGCACCGGCGCCGACCGCACGCGCACCCTGGGCCTGGCGCTCACCGACGCCGACGCGCAGGTGCAGCGGCTGGGGCTGGCCGAGTGCGGCGACACCTGTCCGGCCGCCGTGGTGCCGCTGGTGTGCCGGCGCATCGAGGATCCGCTCTCCGAGCCGGAGGTGGCGGCGCTGGCGGTGCGGGTGCTGGGCGACTCGCGCGACCCGCTGGCGCTGGCGGCGCTGGTTCGCCTGGCCAGTGCCGGAACCACCCTGCTGGGGCGGGTGCGCCTGGCCCCGGCCACCCCGCTGGCGCTGGCCGCGCTGCAGGCCCTGGCGCGCGGCTGGGCCGGGCATCCCGCCGCCGTCCCCGTGCTGCGTGCGGCGCGCCGCTCGTCCGATCCGCAGGTGCGGCGGGTCATGGAGACGGTGTCCGGATGAGCGATCCCGTCCGCTTTCTCACTGCCCTGGGCCAGGCCGTGGCCACGCTGGCCCTGTACGCCGACGGGCACCCGGCGCGCGAGCGGGCGCTGGACGCCGCGTACCAGCCGCTGGCGGACCTGCAGTCGGCCAACCCGCGGCAGTCGTTCACCTTTCTGGGCACCGAGGTGGTCCACGGCAGCACCCCGCTCCGCGAGCTGGGCACGTGGGAGTGGAGCGGCCGGCTGGTGGCCGCGGGGGTGCAGCGGCTGGAGCTGGACGAGCCGGTCTCGCGCGACGAGGTCGAGGCGCTGGTGGAGGAGCTGCTGGCGCGCCTGGCCCCCTCGCCGGGTGATTCGCCCGAGACGCGCCAGATGCGCCGGTCGCGCTTCCGCCTGGGCAGGGCGGGCGTGCGGGGCGAGACGGAGGATGTGCAGACCGTGACCGCCACGCTGGACTACTCGCTGGCGGAAGAGGCGCAGGCCATTCGCTGGATGCACGACGAGGTGGAGCGGATGCGCCCCGTCCCGCTGGCCGAGGCCGAGGCGGTGGTGCACTCGCTCTCCCTGGCCATGCACGGCGATCAGCGGATGATCCTGCCGCTGCTGCGCCTGCGCGAGCACGACGAGTACACCACCACCCACGCGCTGAACGTGGCGGTGCTCACCATGGCCCTGGCCGAGTACGTGGGATGCGGCGCAGCCGACGTGCGGGAGTTCGGGGTGGCGGGGCTGCTGCACGACCTGGGCAAGGTGCGCATCCCCCGCGACATCCTGAACAAGCCGGGCAACCTCACCGCCGGCGAGCGCGAGCTCATCAACCGCCACCCCACCGACGGCGCCCGCATGCTGCTTGACGCGGAGCGCAACCTGGACGTGGCCGCCATAGTGGCGTACGAGCACCACATCATGCACGACGGCGGCGGATACCCCGCGCTGCACTACTGCCGCACCTGCCACTCCGCCAGCCGGCTGGCGCACGTGTGCGACGTGTACGACGCCCTGCGCACGCACCGGCCCTACCGCGACGCGTGGCAGACGGAAAAGGTGCTGGGCTACATCGAGGAGCGCGCCGGGACGGAGTTCGACCCCGACGCCGCGGCCGCGTTCGTCAGGATGATGCGCGAGTGGGAGCCCCGCGTCGCCACCCTCGAGTCCGAAGCCGACCTGCTCCGCGCTCCCCTGGAAGCCGGACGCTCCGGGGAGACGCAGGGGAGCGCGGGCACTCCGGACCGCTGATCAGGCGGCCTGCTTCTTCGGACGCGGCTTGCGCGTGGAGCGGGGCTTCCGCAGCGGCTCTGCGGGCTTCGCCTCCACCTGTACCGGCGGCTGATACAGGCGGCCGAATACGGCTTCCGGGCTCGCTTCTCCCACCCGCAGCAGCTTCAGGTTGCCGCCATCCGGCGACCGCGCCCCCGACTCCCACGCCTGCACGGTCTTGGTGCTGACGTTCAAGGCCATCGCGAACACCGCCTGCGACGCCCCGATGCGCTCGCGCAGCGC
>DASTVC010000377.1:0-18242 GCA_035759295.1 Longimicrobium sp.
CGGTGCGGGGGCTGCCGGCGGGGAGCTACACCCTGCGCGTGCTGCACACCTCTCCCGGCACGGGGTGGGAGACCGCCACCGCCCTCGAGGCGCGCTTCACGGCGCGCTGACGCCGCCCGTCCCCGTCCACCCCCATGCCACCGCCCCGCATGCGCCCCACGCTCCGCTCCGCCGCCGTGCCCGCCCTGGCCGCGCTGCTCGCCTGGACCCCGGCCGCGGCGCAGCGCCCCGTGCCGGCGCCCTCCGGCAGCCCGGACCGCGGCTGGACCCTCCCCGCCGCGCCGGCGTCCGCGCCCATCCCGCGCGAGGAGTTCGCGGCGCGGCGCCGCGCCCTGGCGGAGCACATGTCCGACGGCGTGCGGGTGGTGATGGGATCGGACGAGTCCGGCGCCAGCTACCAGGCCTTCGCGCAGACCCCCGACTTCCGCTACCTCACGGGCCTCACGGAGCCGTCCGCCATGCTGGTGATGTCCCGGCGCGGCGCGGAGGTGACGGAGCACCTGTTCGTGGCGCCGCGCGACCCCAGCCGCGAGGTGTGGGAGGGGGCGCGGCTGGGGGCCGAGGGGGCCGCGCGCCTCACGGGCATCCCCGCCCACGGCGCCGACGAGTCCGACGGCGTGCTGGACGACCTGCTGCGGGACGTGACGACGCTGTACACGCTCACGCCGGAGCGGGGGCGCGGCTTCCAGTCCACCGAGCAGCAGTACATCGCCATGCTGCGGCGCGAGCACGCGTCCATCCGCCGCGTGCTGGACCTGAGCAGCGCCCTGCTGGACCTGCGCAAGACCAAGACGCCGGCGGAGCTGGACATGCTGCGCCGCGCCGTCTACATCACCGTCCTGGCGCAGCGCGAGGCCATGCGCGCCGTGGAGCCGGGGATGAACGAGTTCGAGGTCCACGCGCTCATCGAGGGCACCTTTCGCCGCTACGGGGCGGAGCGGCCGGGCTTTGGCAGCATCGTGGGCTCGGGGCCCAACGCCACCACCCTGCACTACCGCCGCGCCGACCGCTTCATGCAGGACGGCGAGGTGGTGGTGATGGACATCGGCGCGTCGTTCAACGGCTACGCGGCCGACGTGACACGCACGGTGCCGGTGAACGGGCGCTTCAGCCCCGAGCAGCGCGCCGTCTACGAGATCGTCCTGGCCGCGCAGAAGGCGGCGGAGGAGCAGGCGCGGCCGGGGGTTACGCTGGGACGGCTGAACCAGACGGCCACGCGGGTGATCGCCGACGGGCTCACCCGGCTGGGGCTGATCGAGGGGGCGCAGGCCACCTACGACTGCCGGCGCGGCGAGGCGACCGCTACCTGCCCGCAGGTGGGGATGTTCTACATGCACGGGCTGGGGCACGGCATCGGGCTGGACGTTCACGACCCCGACGCCGCGTACTCCGGCGGGCTGGTGAACGGCAGCGCGTTCACCATCGAGCCCGGCATCTACGTGCGCGCCGACGCGCTGGACTACCTCCCCGACACGCCGCGCAACCGGCAGCTGATCGCCCGGCTGCGGCCGGCGCTGGAGCGCTACCGCAACATCGGCGTGCGCATCGAGGACGACTATTTCGTCACCGGCGGCCGGGTGGAGCGCGTGACGGCCGGCGCCCCGCGCGAGATCGCCGAGATCGAGGCGCTGATGGCGATGGAAAGCTTCTGGAACCGCGAGCGCCGGCCGGAGATGGTGGAGTGGTACCGCGGCATCACCCCGCGCTGACCGCGCCCGCGGCATGACGGATCCGCAGCCGGCCGCCACCGACGAACGCCCCGCGCACGCCCGGCACGGGCTGGCGGGGTGGCTGGTGCTCGCCTGGCTGCTGGCGACCGCCGGACGCTTCGCCTGGACGGCGTGGAGCCGCTTTGGCGACGCCGCCGTGCCCTGGTGGAGCAAGATCGCGACGGCCGCCGTGGCGCTGCTGGCCCTGGCGGCCGTCCTGCCGCTGCTGCGCTTTCGCCGCTCCGGGTGGGAGATGGCGGTGTGGGTGCTGGTGACGGCGGTGGTGATGGACCTGGCGCTGATCGTCCTGGGCACCCGCCAGTGGATCGTCGTGGCCGCCGCCGCGGGCGCCTCCGCGTTCTGCCTGGGCTACCTGTGGCGCGCGCGGGCCGCCTTCACGGCGCACGACGACGTCTGGGAAGAGGGGATGGATGCCGATCATCCCCCCGCCGTCTCTGAATCCGCCCAAGCGGCTCCGGCGGCCGCCGCCCACCCCGCAGCCGATCCCGTGGCGGACGCGCTGGGCGCCATCCACCGCCGCATCGTGGATGCGGGGAGCGCGTGCGCCACGACGCGCGAGGCGCTGCTGGAGATCGCCGTGCGGCACGGCCTGCGGCCGGAGGCGCTGCGGCGCGAGGGGCTTTCCCTCTACCGCACCTTCGTGGACCACTTTCTGGCCGACGGCCCGCTGACGACGGAAGAAGACCGCGAGCTCTTCTGCCTTGAGAACCGGCTGGGGCTGGACGCCATTGCCGCCGCGCGGCTGCGTGCCGAGCGCGAGGCGGCGGACCGCGTTCGCGTCGCGCCCCAGCCGGTCGCAGTGGATGACGTGTCGCCGGTGATCGTGGTTGAGACGCAGCCGGTACCGCCGGTCGAGCCGGAGCCGGTTGATGAAGCGCCGCAGGTGACGGTTGATGAGGCTCCGTCGGTGCCGGTGGATGTGGCGCCGCCGGTGACAGTAGTCGAGCCGGAGCCGGTGCCGGTCGTCGAAACCCCACCTCCGGCCGAAGCCGCGGACGAGGCGTTCCGCGACGAGCCAGCGGAGATCGCCGCGGATCCGACCGTTTCGATTACATACACGCCGGGGTTGGCGGGCATCGCCGGCTCCGCCGCGCTGGCGGACTACGAGCAGCACGAGCTGGACGCGCTCACCGCGTGGGCGGGCGTCGGGGTGCCGTGGGATCGCGAGCCGAGGCCAGCGCTGGAGACGCTGCGCGCCTTCCACCGCATCAGCACCGAGCCGCTGGCGGAGGTGGACCCCGGGATGCCGCTGGAGGAGGGCGAGCGCTGCTTCGCGGTGCGGATGGTGGATTTGTACCGCACGGCACCGGGCGCGCAGCCGCACCCTGCCGGCCCGCGCAGCGCGATGGACGCCACCGCCTTCGTGGACGGCAGCCTTGAGCGCGACTGCGATCTGTCGCGCTATCAGCGCGCTGGCGGCTGCCGCTTCCTGATCACGGACCGGCGCCTGCTTCTGGTGGCGCCGTCGGGGCAGCAGAGCCCTCTGCCGCTGGACCGCATCCGCTCCGTCAAGCCGCACCGCAACGGGCTGCAGGTGCATCCCACGCGCGGCAACCCGGTATTCCTCGCCTTCAGCGACGGCGTGGCCGACGCGGCGATGCGCATCGCGCGGCTGCTGCGCGACGCCCGCGGCGGCCGGCCGGCGTGACGCGCCGGACCCATCCCTCATCCACCGATCCACTGATCCCGTGACCCCGTTCCGCTACTTCGGCGGCATCGACTTTTCGGGGGCCAAGGAGCCCCTGTCCAACCTGTGGAGCGCCGTCGGCGAAGAGCGCGACGGACGGTTGTGCATCGTCTCGCTCTGCCCGCACCCCTACCGCGAGGACCTGGCCTCGTTCGTGGCCGAGGGGTGGCGCAAGCACGTGAACCCCGACCCCGGCGCCCGCATTCTGTGGGGCGCCGACTTTCCGTTCGGGCTTCCCGCCGATGCGGTGAGCGCGCTGGAGGGGCTGCGCGAGCGGTCATGGCGCGGCCTGGCGTCGTGGGTCGCGGACCGCCCGCCCGACGAGATCCGGGAGGCGCTCCCCGGCTACGGCAAGGCGCTGCGGAAGACGGATACGGGCGGTGCGATGTCGCCGCTGGACCTGCGCCTGTACCGGCAGACGTTCGAGGGAATCCGCTTCCTCTGGGAGCTTCGCGACGCCGCGGAGGTCTCCATCGTCCCCGGCATGCCGCGGAAGGACGCCGACACGGTGATGATCGAGGTATATCCGTCGGGCGCCGTGAAGGACCTGGGGATGAAGGGCTCGCGCGTCCCCTCGCGCCCTGGCGAGGTGCGCGCGCGTCCCGCGGCGTTCCGCCCGTTCCTCTCCTTCGACCACGCGTGCATGGAGGCCACCGCCTGCACGCTGGAGGATGCGCGCGACGCCTGCATCGCCTGCCTGGTCGCCTACCTTTGCCGCGACGACCTTGACCAGCCCACCCGCCTGAACCGCGTTCCGCGCGAGCTGGTGGAGCTGGAGGGGTGGATCTATCGCGCCCCGGCGGCGGTGGGGGATCCGGCTCCGGGGTGATGGAGGGTTGGATGCCGCGCGTCGGGACGGATAATGTGCCATCCGCCCGCTGGAGCGAATGAATTCGCCGCTGGAAAATCGCAAAGTCCGCCTGCGCGGACTGTAGCCGCGGCTCTTGGGCGCTCCCACGGCTGACGCGCGATCCGCTTTGCGCGCCAGCCCTGGCCCACCCGAGCGGTTGAAGCCCCGTCCTGGTGCCGCGTGAGCGGCGCCGGGACGGGGCTTGTCGCTTTCCCAGCAGCGGGTTCACCCGCTCATGATTCACCCGCTCATTGGCTACCCGCTCATCCCTGCCTGCCCACTCCACATGTTTGAATCGATTCCTCCACGACCGCCGTACGGAGCGCGGGGCGGATGGATCGCCCGCCGTGGCGCCGCGCGATCTGGCGCGCGCCGCGGCACTCGTCCCCGTACATCGGAGCTGGAACGGATGTGGATGGTGCTGCCGGGGCTTGTGGCCCAGAGGGTTCGCGACCTGATCAACCCCGCGCGCGACCCGGAGGACCAGCCACCGGAGCCGCCGGAGTCGCGCGATCCGCACACGGTGTCTACCTGGCTGCACCGCGTGCTGACCGATGCCTACGCGTACGAGCGCGAGGCGTGGGCGCTGGAGCGCATTGCCCGCGTGGAGTGCCGGCTGCAGGCGGGCGTGCCGGAGAGCCAGCGGCTCAAGGTGGAGCTGCTGTGGATTCCGGAGGTGACCGCGTTCACCTTTCCCGGCCGCTACGTGTACCTCTCGCGCAGGCTGCTGGAGCGGGTGGGTGAGGACGAGCCCATTGCGTTCGTCGTGGCGCACGAGATGGCGCACCACGCGCTGGGCCACATGCGCGGCAAGGAGCGGTGGATGGGCCGGCTGGCGGCGCTCCCCGGCGGCGACACGATGGCCCTCCTGGCGCTGGAGGCCGCCGACTGGTTCGTGCACCCGGAGCACGAGTGCGACGCCGACGAGTACGCCCTGCGCCTGTGCGCGGACGCCGGCTATGATCTGCGCGCCTGCGTCCGCGTGATGGACGTGCTGCAGATGGACGCGCTGGACCGGGGAAATCTGGCGACCGTGTGCGGCCCCGAGCCGTCGCAACGCGAGATCGACGGCGCGCCCGGCGTCGCGGACCGGGTCCGTCGCTGGGTGTGGGAGCGGGAGCGCGGATATCCCTCGCTGCTGGCGCGCAAGGAGCGTCTCCGCGCGCTCGCCGCCGAGCTCTCCCGCACCACCACCACGGGCTAAGGCCCGCGGCTAGCAATGCCATAAGCCCCGTCTCCCTCGTTCCTCGCCGAACCGGGCTTCACCTTCTCGCGCTCGACATGCTCCGGCGCGCGGCCGCGGGATTCCATCGATCAACACGCCTCGCCACGCGCGCCGGGCTTGGCTTACCCGAGCAGTTGAAGCCCCGTTCGGTGCCGCGTGAGCGGCGCCGAGACGGGGCTTATGGCCCTTCTAGCCGCGGGCTTTAGCCCGTGGTGGCCGTCGATTCGCTCCGTGCCTCGCGCCGCCGGCGCCGCGCCCGCGCGATCATTGGCCCGTAGACGGCGGCGTTGATCACCACCACCCCCGCGCCGATGCCGAACTGCAGGCCCCGCGTCAACCCGCGCGGGTAGAGCACCGAGACCACGTAGTGCTCGATGAACCCGCCCTGGTACCCCGCCTGCCCGCCGCGCTGCCGCAGCCCGTTCTCCAGCGGCGTGAGCGGGCAGATCCACCCCGCGAACATGATCAGTGCACCCCACACGGCGCAGGGCACGTGCACCCACGCCAGCCGGCGCCGGCGCAGCACCAGCAGCCCGCCGATCCCCGCGAAGATGGCGAAGGCCAGGTGGATGACCAGCACCACGTCGGCGAGGGTGCGGTAGATCAACGGCGCCTCCGGGCGGAATCCAGGATCACGCGCTGGCGGACATCACACCACGTCGTCGCGGCCGGTGAGCACGTGGCCGATCATGATGCGGTGCCCATCCGGCGTGCGGACGCCGAACTCGCGCAGTCCCCACGGCTTGTCGGCGATGGGATGGTTCGGCTGGTAGCCCGCCGCGGTGACCTGCGCCAGGAACGCGTCCGCGTCGTCCACCCGCAGGTAGGCGAAGTAGCTGTGGTCGCCCAGGTCGGCAGCGGGGATGGCGTCCGTGCACTCGCCCAGCATCACCATGCAGTTGTCGCGCGCCACGAAGATCCACCCCGGCGGCTCCATCACCACCTCGAATCCCAACGCCTCGACGAAGAAATCCGCCGTCACTCGCACGTCGTGCACGGCCAGCACGTAGTGGTTCTGCAGGATCGCGGGCATCCTCCGCCTTTCCGTCGAGGGGCTGTGATGGGCCTTCGCTCTACATAACAGGGTGTTGCCAGACTCTTCCGGAGCGTTGACTTCCTGAGGGAGCGCCGCGCGGAACCAGAAGCAGCACAGCCAATTGCGCGCGACCGAAGGACCTCCTCTCTGTCGTAGCGGGCCGGCCGTCGAGCATCAGACCGGCCCCTCGGTCATGCAGGCGAGGTCCTTCGGTCGGCGCCCGGCTGCATCGCGGAAGCACATTGCCGTGCGGCGCCTTCCTCAGGAAGTCAACGCTCGGGCAAGGTTCAGCGACATTTTCTCAAATACGAACGCGCCGGGACGGAAGGCATCCCGTCCCGGCGCGACGTCCGTCATCCACCGGAAGCCGGTCAGGCCTTGGCGGGCTCCGCGGCGGGGGCCTGGGTACCGGGCGCCGTGGTGCGCAGCTCGCGGCGGATGATCTTGCCGATGGGGCTCTTGGGCAGGTCGTCGCGGAACTCCACGCTGCGCGGCACCTTGTACCCCGCCAGCGACTCGCGGCAGTGCTTGACCACCGATTCCGCCGTGAGCCCCGGGTCCTTCTTGACGATGAACGCCTTGACCGCCTCGCCCGAGTGCTCGTCGGGCACGCCGATGACGGCCGCCTCGCGCACGCCGGGGTGGTTGGCCAGGCAGTCCTCCACCTCGTTGGGATAGACGTTGAAGCCGCTGACCAGGATCATGTCCTTCTTGCGGTCCACGATCTTGAAGTACCCCTCCTCGTCCATCTGCGCCACGTCGCCCGTGTACAGCCAGCCGTCGCGCAGCACCTTGGCCGTCTCGTCCGGACGCTTCCAGTAGCCCATCATCACCTGCGGGCCCTTTGCCGCCAGCTCCCCCGGCTGGCCCACGCCCACGGGGTAGCCGTTCTCGTCCACCAGCTTTACGTCCGTCGACGGGAAGGGGATGCCGATGGTCCCCTCCTTAACCCGGTCCACGGGGTTGAAGCTCACCACCGGCGACGCCTCCGTCAGCCCGTAGCCCTCGATCACCGGCGTGCCGACGACCTCCTTCCACTTGCGCGCGACCGCGCCGTGCAGCGCCATTCCACCGGCGACGGAGAGCTTCAGGCTCTTCGGCGGGTTCTGCTGGAACCACTCCTCGTTGGCCAGCGCGTTGAACAGCGTGTTGACGCCGGAGAACCAGGTGACCGGGTACTTCTCGAACGCCTTCTGCAGGTTCTTGGGCGGCCGCGGCGAGGGGATGAGGACGTTGTGCCCGCCGATCTGGTAAAAGAGCAGTAGGTTCACCGTGTAGGCGAAGATGTGGTACAGCGGCAGCGCGGTAAGGATGGACTCCACGCCCTCCTTTAGGAGCGCCGTGTTCATCGACAGCATCTGGGCCACGTTGCCCAGCAGGTTGCCGTGCGAGAGCATGGCGCCCTTGCTCACGCCCGTGGTTCCGCCCGTGTACTGCAGCGCCGCCAGCGTATCCAGCCCCACGCCGTCCAGGTACCCCTTCACGTCCACCCCGGCGGCCACGCGCTCGCGGCCGGCCTCGAGCGCGTCCTGCAGCGGCGTGTGGGGAACGGTGATGGGGGGAAGCTGCTTCTTGACGTACTTGAGCACCGTGCGGATGACGAACGCCGGAACCGCCGGGAACCACTCGGTGATGCGCACCGTCACCACGTTCTCCACCCCCGTCTTGGGGAGCACCGCGGGGAGCCGGTCGGCGAACAGGTCGCTGATCACCAGGACGCGCGCGCCGCTGTCGTTGAACTGGTGAATCATCTCCGGCGGCGTGTACAGCGGGTTGGTGCTCACCGCCACGCACCCCGCCTTCAGCACGCCGAACAGCACCACCGGGTACGAGAGCGAGTTGGGCATCTGGATGGCCACCCGGTCGCCCGCGTCCAGCGCCAGCGCGCCGCGCAGGTAGGCCGCGAACTCGTCCGACATGCGGTCCACCTGCTCGTACGTCAGCGTGCCCGCCATGCCGTTGGGCATCACCTGCGTGAACGCCGTCTTCTGCGCGTACTTCGCGCTCAGGCGGCGCACCATGTCGGGCATGTGCTTGAAGGCGATGGGCGCCATCTCGGCCTGGCTGCCGGGCGAGTAGTGCGAAGCCCAGGGACGGTCCGTCATAGGTACAACCTCCTGGCGGAGCAGGGTGGGGCAGAGCAGGGGTGTTGATTCACAGGTTACACGCCTTAGCCGCCGTGCGCCAGACGCGTGATGAACAGGGTTCACCCCGCTGCTACAGGGAACGAGCGCGGGATTCAGGACGATCCCACCCGGTGGATGCGCTCGTTCCGGGGCGTTGGTGTCGGGCGCCGGTGAATCTGCGGAACCCGCGGCTACATCTTGTCCCAGTCCCAGATGGCCCAGGCCTCCGCCTGCGGAACGCGGTGGCCGCCCAGCTTGAGCGTGAGCAGAATGCTGCCGCGGTGATGGCTCTCGTGCGAGACCAGGTAGGCCAGCGACGTCATCAGCCCCTTCTTGAACCCACGCTTCCGGGTCTCCCCCGCCGCGGCCAGGCGAAAGAACTGCTCGATGGCCTCGCCGGACTGGCGGAAGGCGGCGATCAGCTCCTCGCGCGAGACCATGTCTTCACCGGAGTACTTCGTCAGGCCGATGGAGAGCGGCTTGTGCCAGTTCTCCAGCTTGTAGGCGCGGATGGTGTGCATGTGCGCGAACTGCCTCCACACGCGCCCGCCCCCCCGCGGCCCAGACGCGCACGCCAGTCCCTCGTCGCTGATGCGCTCCAGCAGGAACAGGTTGATGCGGTTGTGGGTGCGCCACGCCTCCACCAGCTCGTCGATCAGCGCTTCGCTCATACGATTGGACCAAGTGTGATGTGTTTCGCTAAAGCCGCTGCGTGTTGATTTCCTGAGAGTGTGTTCAAGTATGTGGTTTTTCAGATACCTGAAGATTGATTTCCTGCGGGAGCCCACCCCCGGAACTTGAAGTTACTCACCGCTTGAGCGCGACCGAAGGATCTCGCCTCGGCGATCGCGGGGCTGGCCACGCGGCACTGATCCAGCCCCCGGGTGCTGCCGGCGAGATCCTTGGGTCGGCGCCAGGCTGCATCGTCGAAGCAGAGTGCGGGGCGTCGCCTTCCTCAGGAAATCATTGCGGTACTTGTGGATTCGACAGACGACGGACGGGGTCAATCCAGCACGCCCGTCAGCCAGTGCATCACGTTGAGCAGGAACTGCGCGTTCTGCGGCGCGCCGGGATTGTTCATCCCCATGGGCTGGCGCTGCGGGCCGGCGAGCTGGGCGGAGAACATGGCCGCTTCACCAAAGACGGCCACGCGCCCGCCCCCGTGCCGCAGCACGGCACCCTGCAGCTGACCCGCGACGTTCTCGCGCCGCGTCTGCGCCGAGAACTGCCACGCCACCTCCGGAAGCAGCAGCACCGAGCCGGGGCCCAGCGTCATCAGCGGCTCCGCGCCGGGCGCCGTGACGCGGAAGGCCTGCCCGGTGAACGCGAACACGCTGTCCACCCGCTCCGCCGCGTCGCGCCCGCGCGTGATCGCGTGGTCCGCCAGCGACCCTTCGCCGCGCGTGAACCGCATCGTCGAGACCTGCTCGGTGCTGTCGAACGCGAACCCGTTGCCCATCGCCACGCCGAACGCGGCGGCCAGATCGCCGGCCGCGCCGGGCATGGGCATGTGGTCGGCGATCAGCACCAGCGAACCGCCCTCTCGCACCCACGCCTCGACGGCGGCAATCTCGTCGGGGGTAAAGGCCGAGGGCGTCGGCAGCGCCCAGTTCTGGGCGTTGCTCGGGTGCAGCGCATTGGCGATCACCAGCACCCGCGCGCCCGCCAGCGCCTGCCGCGTGAACGGCGTGCGCAGGCCGCGCACCACGTACCCGTCGCGCCGCATCGTCTGCGCGAAGGTGTAGTAGCGTCCGTCCGTGGTGTGAAAGTTGGTGTGCGCCTCGTCCACCAGCACCAGCGGCCCCGCGCCCTCCGCGAACGCCGGCCGCGTGATCGCCGGCGCGAACGCCGAATCCGCTACCTGCTGCGCGCCCGCCGGAGCCGCGACGGCGGCGATCATCAGCCCGGCGCACACCAGCCCGCGCCGCATCGTCTTCATCCGCATGATCCGCCTCCGTGAGGAATCGACGTCATCAGGAAATCGATAGGAGTGCCGCGCCCCGAAGGAACGTTGCTCCATGGGCACGGCGGACAGTGGATGCGCGGCGGGACGGGACGCCACCCCGCGGGTGCGGCGCGTGCCTCCGCGGGACGGGCGGCGATGATGCGGGACGGCGGCGCGCCGCTACTCGCCGACGGGCGCGGCCAGCAGCTTGGGCGCGGGGGCCATGAGCGTGCGCGGGTTGGCGTAGGCGCGCTCCTGCAGCTCGGGGATGGTGGCGCCCGCGACCAGGAACTTGCCCGCGCCCTCCACCACGCGCCGGCGCAGCAGCTCCGCCTGCTCCGGCGACATCTTTCCCTGCTGGGCGCGCTCGCGCAGGCGGTCCAGCATGGGCAGGCTCTGCGCGGCCAGCTGGTAGCGCTGCGCCGCGGGCAGCTCGCGGTAGAACACCACGCGGTCCCAGATGGAGAGCAGCAGCGCGCGCACCGCCGCGATTACCGGCGCCGCGCCCATCAGCTCGAAGGTCTTGTCGCTCCCCGAGTCGCACGCGATCACCGACAGGCCGCCGGGCTCCGCGCCCTCAAGCACCGCGCAGGCGCCGTACATCAGGTCCAGGCTTTCCAGCAGCGTGGCCAGGCGCGTGGGGGTGGAAAACCGCCGGGGCGATTCGATCACCTGCACCGTCAGCACGTCGGCGCCGCTCTGCACGTCGCCACGGCGGGCGGCATCCACGCTGGGGATGCCGGCCTGCGCCAGCAGCCCGCTCACCCGCGGCAGGTACTGCGTGGCGAAGCGCACCCGCTCGGCGTACGCGAACGCTTCCTGCGCACGGTTCTCCGCCGCGATCAGCAGCGACCAGGTGTCGGCGTGCTCCAGCGGCGTAATGCCCAGCTGCTCGGAAAGCATGCGGGCGGGACGGGTGTAGCGATGGGCCAGCAGGCCGTAGTCGCGCAGGGCGCTGAGCAGGCGCGTGAGCAGCTCGCCGGGCACGGGCTCGCGGCGGTAGCCCAGCCGCGCCACCTCTACCAGCGGCAGTTCCAGCCCGCTTTCGGCAAGGGCGCCGCTCACCTGCTCCACGCCGCTGATCAGATCCGCCTTGCGCATGGTCTTTCGGGACGGGATCGGGGGACGGGTCTGCCAAGCTAGACGCGCGTCTCCCGGCCGGCAAGCGCTCCCCCTCGCCGTCACACCTCCCGCAGATCGAAGCGCATGCTTACCGGGATCTCGTCCGGGTTCCGGCCCGCCGCGGCCGCGATCCGCTGCTTTTGTTTCAGTTGGTTGATCTCGAAGCCAAGGCTCTGGTACCAACCAACCAGGTCCGGCTTGGCATCGACCGTGACGTACCGACACCCCGCGCGCTTGGACAGCTCGATTGCGAGCGCGATTACACTCGCCACGGTCAGACGCCCATACCCACGGCTCTGGAACACGCGATCTACGCCGAGCTGTGCCAGTTTGAGCGCGGCGATCTCCTGGTATCGAACCGCACTGGGCCGTTCACGCCTTCCTAGCGAGATTGCGTCCATACAGACGGTAGCGTACGCCGCGAGAAGCCCCGCGACGTGGTACAGGTACGTGGTCGAAACGCGCTGCAGCTGATCGTGCCAGGCGTAGTCATACAGAAACCGGGTCTGGCTCTCACGCCCGCAGTCAAACCCGGCCGGAGGAGCGTCCTGCAGCTTTTGCACGCGCAGGCCATCCGGCCCATTCATTGACGAAGCATTCATAAGTCGGTTGGCGAAGTTGAAACCGGGCGCGCCGCCTGTCGACTCGCCCGGTACATCTGGTGCCGTGATCCGCGGGGCTTACCGGCCTGCTGTCGCCAACTCTTCTTCCTCCGCCATGCGCTTGTGGAGTGCGGCCATGAAGCGAACACGCTCGAACATGCGGCGACGCTCCGGAGTGTCCTTGGGCGGATTCGCCATCTCCTCGAACACCTCGCGGGAGCCCTCGAGTGACAGTGGTGGTGTGCGCCGGTACCGGTGCTTTAGCTCATCCATCGTAATCTCCCGATCGAACGTTGTGGCCTGTCGCTCATGTACGCTGTGCAATCTTTCCGCGCCTGTAAAGCCCGCGCGTGAAAGCGGCCAGCCGTGTGCACGTCGGTCCGGAGGCGCTGTTGGCCCGCACAAAACGCCGAACGAATTGCTCACACAGGCAGATTGAGGTTCGTGGCCGAGATGCTCTACCGCTACCAACTGGGTACTCAGGGCTCCGAATGAGCCAGCTCCGGAACCTGGGCTTCGTGCGGCCGATACAATGGTTCAGCCGGGGTTGGTGTCGCGATGTGGGGGTGGCGCACGTTCTATCCGCCGAAGCGACGGACCCATGAAAGCGGAGATGAGCCGGTGCGGGTGAAGAGACTGACAGCGGCGTTCGCGGTGGTGGCATGCCTGGCGGCGTCCCCCTGCTCCAGCGCGCCGGGCGATCCGGACGGCGGGTCGCTGACCGCCGTCGTGCCCACGGAGGTCGCGAGCATCATCGGCGACATCGCGCAGGTGGAGCGCACGGACGGCCGGGTGCGCATCCTCGTCGAGCAGATCCCCACGCGCAGCGCCGGCTATCCCATCGCGTGGGTCGCCGTCAATCGCGGAACGGACGTGGTGCAGCGCGCGGGCGGAACCCTGTCGCGCGGCTCGTCCGGGGAGCTGGCGGTGGGGATGCGCGTCCAGGCGTGGTTCACCGGACCGGTGGCGGAATCGTACCCCGTGCAGGCCACCGCCGGGACGATCCTGATCGAGCACTGATCGCCATCGACCCGAAAAATCGAAGAGGACGCTGAGGAAATCTCCTCGGCGTCCTCTTCATCTGCCCGGAAGCTGCCGTCCCTCAGCCGCGCTGCGGAAGCTCGTCGGCAAGCACGCCGTAGACGTCCAGATCCTCCATCACGCCCCACTTTTCGAAGTGGCTGCGCAGCCGGCCCTCGAACCGCATGCCGATCTTGCGCAGCACCGCGCCGGACGCCGGGTTGCGTCCCAGGTGCGCGGCGTGGACGCGGTGCAGGTCCAGCGTGTCGAACGCCCAGCGCAGCAGCGCGGCCGAGGCTTCGGTCGCATATCCCCGCCCCCAGTGCGGCCGGCCGATCCAGTAGCCCAGCTCCGCCCGCTTGTGCGACGGGATCAACCGGATCTCGATCGACCCCACCAGCTCGCCCGACTCTCGCCGCGTGATGGCGAGGATCACCGCCTCACCGGCCTCGTGGCGCGCCGCGTGGGTTGCGATCCACGCCTCCGCCGCGCCCTGCGGGTACGGGTGCGGGATGGCCGCCGTGGTGCTCGCCACCTCCCGGTCCGCCACGAACGCGTGCGCCGCCGGCGCGTCCCCGTCGGTGAACGGGCGCAGCACCAGCCGGGCGGTGGTCAGCGTCGGCGGCTCGGGCATGGATTGCGGGATGCGGATGGAACGACGGGCGGTGCTGTGGATGATACGCGGGCCGGAGCGCGGGCTCCAGCCCGGGCGCCGAAGGGGGATGGACGGACGAACGCCGGCCGGACCACCGCGGGTGCGGGGTCCGGCCGGCTGGTCAGAACCGCCGCCTTCAGCGCCAGATCAAGCGGAGCAACCTGCGGCCGATGGGGAGGAACCCGCCCATGAGCCGGGTAAGGGCTCCGAGGAGCAAGCTCCTGAAGAGAAAACGCAGAACCAGCATGGCGGGTTGGCGTTGGAGGAATGTCGACGGTCTGCTCTCACGCCGTCATCGTACGCGCGCAGACCGCCAATGGTTTCATCGACCCGCGGCTACGGTGCCGGGGCCGCCGCCGCGCCTCCCCCGCCGATGCCCAGCGAGGGAATGCTGATCTCGTACACCCGGGGCCACAGCTTGCCCGTCACCAGCAGACGGTTGGTGTTCTCGTCGTACGCCGTGCCGTTGAGCACGCCCTCGGGGTCGCTTACGGGAGGGATGAGGGCGGACAGGTCCAGCATCCCCTTTACCCGTCCCGTAGCCGGGTCGATGCGCACGATCTGCTGCGTGTGCCACACGTTGGCCCACACCTCGCCGCGCACCCACTCCAGCTCGTTCAGCTGGTCCACCGCCTGCCCGCCGTTGGTCACCCGCACCGTAGTGTCGATCTGGAACGTCTGCGGGTCGATGAAGGTGAGGTAGCTGGACCCGTCGCTCACGATCAGCCGCCGCCCGTCCGTCGTGAGCCCCCACGCCTCGCCGGTGTACGACACCTGCCCGGCGGGGCGCATGGTGTTGGCGTCGTACTTGAATGCCACGCCTTCCTTCCAGGTGAGCTGGTAGAGGGTGTCGCCCACGGCGGCCAGGCCCTCGGCGAAGTAGGTGTCGGCCAGGTCCACCTTTTCGATCACCCGACCCGTCTCCAGCTCCACCAGCCGCATGGACGACTCGCCGTAGCGGCCGGTGCTTTCGTACAGCCTGCCGCCCCGCCAGACGAGGCCCTGCGTGAACGCGGTGGAATCGTGCGGATAGCTGCGGATCTGCTGCACGGCCACGGTCGGCGCGGTCGGCTCCACCACGGTCTCTTCTCCCTCTTCGGGCGTGTTCGGTCTACCGTCCCTGCACGCGGCGCCCATGGCCAGGGCCGCCGCCAGGATCCCGCTCGCCAGCAGACGCACTCGCATTCTCGTTCTCCAGGAAGTCATCGCGCCGCCCGCGAGCCCAGCCACGCCTCGCGGAACGCACGCATCTGCGCCGTTACCGGCATTCCCGCCACCTCGTACGCCACCACCTCCAGCGCCGGGTTCTCCACCAGCGTCATGGGCCCGCTGCGG
The DNA here is from genome assembly GCA_035759295.1 of Longimicrobium sp. Lineage (GTDB taxonomy): Bacteria > Gemmatimonadota > Gemmatimonadetes > Longimicrobiales > Longimicrobiaceae > Longimicrobium. The sequence continues at coordinate 15,334 of DASTVC010000377.1, forward strand.
CGTTGCCCGCGCTGCATCCACTCCACCTGCACCACGTCGCCGGCGGCGTGCGCGGCCAGGATGGCCCGCAGCGCGTCGGGGTCGGGCGTGGGACGGCCGTCCATCGACAGGATCACGTCGTCGGCGCTCAGGCCGGCCTGGTAGATGGAGCCGGTGGAAAGCGGCCAGTCATCCACCAGCACGCCGCCCTCTCCGGGCGACAGCGGCACGCCCAGCCAGGGCCGCCCCGGCGACTGCTTGCGCAGCAGGAACCCGGCCCGCGCGAGCAGGGCGCCGTAATCCACCACTTCGTGCCCCTCGATGTAGCGATCGAAGAAGTCGTTGGCGAACGCGGGGTCGTGCGTCACCTCGCCCAGCACGCGGCGCAGGTCCGCCAGCGTGTACGGCCGCGCGGGGGCCAGCGCCGCCGTCTGCTCGCGGCCGAACTCGCGCCACATGGCCCGCATGTAGTCGTCCAGCGTCACGCCCGTGAACCGCGTCCGCAGGGTGAGATCCAGCCCCAGCCCGATCCCCGATCCCCACGTGTAGTAGGAGAGGAAGGTGTTGCCGCGGTTGTGCGGGTCGATGGAGGTGGCGGCGTCGACGAACGGCGCCTGCATGCTCATCTCCACCGCGGAGTAGTAGCGCCGGCCGGGGGCGATGACGACGGGGGAGACGATGCCGCTGCCGATCCCCGCCGCGTACGCCGAGTCCGTGACCAGCCCGGCGCGGCGGATGAACAGGTCGTCGTAGTAGCTGGTGAACCCCTCGGCGAACCACAGCTCGCCGCTCATGTTGGCGCGGGTGAAGTCGAATGGCTCCAGCGCGGCGGGGCGGATGCGCTCCACGTTCCACGAATGGAAGAACTCGTGCGACAGCGTGCCCAGGTTGCCCATCTCGCCCTCCGCCAGCGAGCGGCGGCCGATGATGACGGTGCTGTTGCGGTGCTCCATGCCGTCGCCCGCGTCCCACGGCAGGTAGTCGGCCAGAAAGGTGTAGACGCCGAAGTCATAGCGCGGCGCCTCGCCGAACATGGCGATCTGCTCGGCCACCACCTTGCGCGCCTTTTCGGCGTAGCGGTCCAGCTCTTCGGCCGTGCCCAGGTGGTGGAGGGTAAGCCGCACGGTCTGCGGCCGGCCGTCCGGCCCGGGAACGGTCCAGCTGCGCACGTCCCACGGCCCCACCTCGGTGGGCGAGTCCATGAAGTACTGCAGGTTGGGCGCGGTGAAAACGGCCGAATCCGCCGTGGGCGCCAGCTGCGTGGCCACCTTCCACCCCTCCGGCCGCTCGAAGCGGACGCGGACCGGCGCGTTCTCCATCCCCCGCGCCCAGATGAACGTCGCGGGGATGTTCAGGTGCGCGTGGCTGGCGTCGATGGCGGCGTAGGTGCCGTCCGCCCGGTCGCCGAACAGCGTGTAGTGGACGGTGACGGTGCCGTCGTGCCCCGCCACGTCCCACTGGTGGGGGTCGGGCCGGGTGAACGCCAGCGCGTGCCCCTGTCCATCTGCCGCGCGCACGGCGTAGACGTTCTTGGCGAACTCGTGCAGCGCGTAGCGGCCTGGCGAGCTGCGGCTCATCCGCAGCTGCAGCGCCTGGCCGGCGGGGACGCCGCGAAAGGTGGCGGTGACCTCGGCCTCGTGGTGCGCGCGGTTGGGAAAGCGGATGTCGTACTCCACGGTCCCCTGCGCGGCGGCCGGCGCGGCGGCCAGCAGGGTCGCCAGCGCGGCGAGCGCGGTTCTGTAGGATGGGCGGATGCGGCGCATTCGGTCGATCGGCAGCGGGGACGGACGGATGTTGCGAGAGATTTAGCACCCCGGCGCGACGGGTGCCAGCGGCGCGGGTGCGTGGAACCAGGGAAGAGGGTGGGATGTTCCGTGGGGGCGGGTTCGGTGGGGCTGGTGACGGGGGCCGGCCGAGTGCTTCGGCATACATGGGACTGCGCCCGCGCGGTGCCCCTCCCCCGGCCCCTCCCCGTTCGTTCCTCACGGAGGGGGAGGCGTAGCCGCCAGATCGAACTGGCGCCCGCGAGCGCCCCCTTACTCGCTCAGGCTCGCACCTCCCCCAAAAACCCCTGGGGGAGGTGGACTTCGATCCCGCTTCGGAAAGATGGGGAGGAGGCACGACGGCCGGCATCGAACTGCGCCCGACGATGCCCCCTCTCCCCCGGCCCCTCTCCCCCGTTGCGCGGGAGAAAGGGGAGAATTCGCTCCCGTTTCCGCGAGTCGTTCGCACTCTTTCCCGAAGCGCTCCGGACTGCCGTCTCGCGGTCACCTCTCTCCCGCGCTGTTTGCGGGGGAGAGGCCGGGAGAGGGGGCCACTGTCGGGCGCAGCTCGAAGCAGGTAGTAGCGCAGGAATCCTTGCCCCCAAACGCGAAGCGGGCGCCCGCGTGGACGCCCGCCCGCCTCGGAGCGTGGTGCCGCCGCGCCGCTACGGGCGCGGGCGGGTGCTGCGCTCCGGGGTGTAGGTGCCGCACTCGGCACCGCTGGAGCTCACGCGAACCTCGATGCTGCCGGCGTGGCACTCGTGGTTCTCGTTGAACTTGCAGTCCGTCACGGTGCACGCGCCCACGACCGAGGTCTGCGGCAGCGACTTTTCAAGTGGATTCTGCATGTTCGTCCTCCGGGGTTCGGGTTCGACTGTCCCACACCTTCTAGCAAGGTGCGGGCCAGCCCAATCGCACGCAAGTATTCAATCTACAACGACTTGCGACTCATTCTCATCCGTGCGCACACCGCCGGACAGACGAGTGCGAAGAACGCCCGCGCGCTCTGGGCGCGCACCGCGCCCGCCCGAACACCGGGGCCGCCAATCCGCGAAGGCGGATTTCGTGTCGTTGTTGCAGCGAATTTATTCGCCCTTGCGGCGGATTGCACGACATCCCCGCCAGAGAACGGCACGTCGCCGGCCCAGATTCTCATCGGCCATCAGT
>DASTVC010000378.1:0-2693 GCA_035759295.1 Longimicrobium sp.
GAGCAGATCCAGGGGATGCAGGCGGTTCTGCAGCAGCACCCGGCCAGCCGCACGCTGGCCACGGCCGGCGCCACCAACCTGCAGGTGCTGCAGGGCGTAAACGGCCCGCAGTTCGACGTCACCTACATGGACGCGCAGATCGCCGGCCACCGGTACGCCCTTGGCGCGCTCGACCGCATGATCGCGCAGGGCGGCGTAACCGACGAGATGCTGGCGATGATGCGCACCACCCGCGCCAGCGTCGCCCAGCACCTGGAGCAGGCCCAGCTCATCCGCGGCCGCCTGCAGTAACCACGGTTTCGGTGGATGACGAGCGGGGCGGCGGATCATTTCCGCCGCCCCGCCGTGTTTTATCCGCACTTCGAGCCGCGTCCCCGATCTCGTCCGGCGACGCTCCACCCCCAGCCGCCACCCCTCCCCCGCAGTTTGGGGGAGGGGTCGCCAGCCGTCGCGAGGAACGAGCGAAAGGCCTGGCGGGGGTGAGGGCCCCGTGAGGGTCGCGACGGCCGCGGCCCGAATTTATCGGAAATTTATCGGCAGATTATCGGCAGGTTACCGGCAGTATCGGTCCGTAGGAATCGCGAACTCGCTCAGTATCTCGCCGCTAACTTCGTATCCGCCGATCGTGATCCCCTTGCGGCCCGCGTCGCAGGGGATTCTTGTGCTTGATCGCCGTTCGACGCTCATCCCCAGGCCTCACCACCTCCGCCACACCCGATGATCCACCGAATGCTGAAGCGAGTGACCACCGCCGCCCTGCTGGTCCTCGCCGCGCACGCGCCGGCCGCGGCGCAGCACGCGCTGGGCGGGCAGGGGCCGTACGATCCGGCCGTCCCCACGCCCGCCTCCGTGCTGGGATACGAGCCGGGCGAGCGGTTCACGCCGCACCACCTGCTCATGCGCTACGTTGAGGCGGTGGCGCGCACCAGCCCGCGTGTGCGGCTGGATACGGTCGCGCACACGTTCGAGGGGCGTGAGGTGGTGCTGGTGATCGTCGCCAGCGAGGCCAACGCGGCGCGCCTGGACGACATCCAGCGCGACGCCGCGCGCCTGGCGGATCCGCGCGGCGCCTCCGCGGCGGAGCTGGCGGCCGTGCGCGACCGCATCCCCGCCATCGCCTGGCTGGGCTACACCGTGCACGGGCCCGAGGCGTCGGGCGCGGAGGCGGCGCTGGCCGTGCTCTACCAGCTGGCGGCGGGGCAGGACGAGGAGACGCGGCGCATCCTGGAGAACGTCGTCGTCCTCATCGACCCGCTGCAGAACCCGGACGGGCACGAGCGCCACGCCCAGGACGTGATGCGCATGCGCACGGCGCTGGGCGTGCCGGAGCACCCTGACGCGCGCATCCACGCGGGCACCTGGCCGGGGCCGCGCACCAGCCACTACCACTTCGACCTGAACCGCGACTGGTTCACGCAGTCGCATCCCGAAACGCGCGGCCGCGTGCGGACGATGCTGCGGTGGTGGCCGCACGTGGCGGTGGACCTGCACGAGATGAGCTCCGCATCCACCTACTTCTTTCCGCCCCCCATGGCGCCCATCAACCGCCTGGTGGACGAATCGGTGCGGCGCGGATGGGAGGCGTTCGCGGCGGGGAACATCGCGGCCTTCGACGCGCGCGGCTGGGGGTACTTCCGGCGGGAGGGATACGACGAGTTCTATCCTGGCTACGGAAGCTCGTGGCCCATCTACGCCGGCGCCGTGGGGATGACGTACGAGCAGGCCAGCAGCCGCGGCGGCGCCATCCGCCGCCCCGACGGCCATGTGCTGACCCTGCGCGAGGCGGCGCAGCACCACTACGTCGCCAGCATCGCAACGCTGTCGACGCTCGCCCGCACCGCGCGCGCCCGCGTGGCGGACTACCTGGCCTTCCGGCAGGCCGCGGTCAGGGGGACGTCGGAGGACGGCATCCGCGCCGTCGCCTTCGAGCGCGACGCGGAAGGGCGGGCGGATTCGCTGGCCCGGCGGCTGGCGGACAACGGGATCGAGGTGCGGCGGATGACGGGCGCCGCGCAGCTGCGGGGGACGGAGTACGGCCGATCGAACGCGGAATCCGTGCGGCTGCCGGCGGGGACGTACGTGGTGGATCTCGCCCAGCCGCAGGGCCGCCTTGCCCGCGCGCTGCTGGAGCCGGAGGCGCCGCTGGACTCCGCGTTTCTCGAGGAGGAGCTTGAGCGGCGGCGCGCGGGCCAGTCGGAGCGCTTCTACGATGCGACGGGATGGGCGATGCCCTTCGCCTTCCGCGTGCGCGCCTGGGCCCTCCCCGCGGCGCCCGCATCCACCGAGCCCGCACCGCCCCCGCTCCCCGCCGCCGCGCCCGGCGAGGGCCGCTACGGCTACGCGTTCGCGCCGGGAACGGAGTCGGGGATGAAGCTGCTGGCCGCCCTTCTCCGCGACAGCATCCCCGTCTCGTACTCGCCGCACGGCTTTCGCAGCGGCGCCGCGCGCTTCGATCACGGCGCCTTCGTCGTCCGCGTGCCGGCGGAGCGGGTGGACCTGCACGAGCGCGTCCGCCGCCACGCCGCCCAGACGGGCGCGGAGGTGGCGGCGCTCTCCAGCGGCGCGGCGGACGAGGGGACGGACTTGGGGAGCAACAGTGTGTTTCCTCTGCAGCCGCCGCGCGTGGCGCTGCTTGCGGGCCCGCCGGTGAACGGGCAGTCGTTCGGCTACGCGTGGTTCGCGATGGACCAGCG
>DASTVC010000379.1:0-3330 GCA_035759295.1 Longimicrobium sp.
GTTGGGGACGGAGCGCAGGGGATGCTCCGCGGGCAGCGGCTCGTGGTCGAACACGTCCAGCGCGGCGCCGGCGATGCGCTTCTTCTCCAGCGCCTCCACCAGCGCGTCCTCCGCCACCACGCCGCCGCGGGCCAGGTTCAGCACGTACGCGTCGCGCGGCAGCCGGGCCAGCTCCGGCGCGCCGATCATCCCCTTGGTCTCCGCGTTCAGCGGCACGTGGACGGTCAGCACGTCGCCGCGGTCCAGCGCGTCGGACAGCCGCTCCACGCGCTCCATCCCCAGCTCCTCGAAGCGGCCGGGCCCAACGTACGGATCGTAGCCGATGACGTGCATGCCGAACGCGCGCGCCCGCCGCCCCATCTCGCTGCCGATCCGCCCGACGCCGATGATGGACATCGTCTTCCCGCGCAGCTCCACGCCGCCCAGCTTGGACCGGTCCCACCGCCCCGCGTGCATGGACTCCCACGCCTGCGGCAGGTGGCGGACAAGGCCGATCAGCACCCCGAACGCCAGCTCCGCCACGGAGACCGTGTTGCCGCCGGGGGCGTTGATGACGGCGATCCCCAGCTCCGTGGCGGTGGGGATGTCGACGTTGTCCACGCCTACGCCGGCGCGGCCGATGACCTTGAGCCGCTCGCCGCGCTGCAGCAGCTCGCGGCTTACCCGCGTGGCGCTGCGGCCGATGAAGGCGTCGTAGTCGCCGATCTCCTCCAGCACCTCCGCCGCGGGGCGGGTGGGCTTCTCGAAGACTTCGATCAGCGGATGGGCGCGCAGGATGGCGACGCCCTCGGGGTCGATCTCGTCCGTGACCAGGACGCGGTAGCGATCGCTCATCCCAGCACCTCTTCCAGCGCCGCCAGCAGCGCATCCAGCTCATCCACCGTGTGGTCTCCCATGTGCCCGATGCGGAACGTGGTATCCTTCAGCTTCCCGTAGCCCGTGCCCAGCGTCCAGCCGCGCGCCGTCATCCCCGCGCAGATCTCCGTGCCTGTCTTTCCTTCGTCGACGGCGATGGTGGTGACCGTGGGCGAGCGGCGGCCGGGAGGGGCGAAGAGGGACAGGCCCCAGCGCGGGCCCTGCTCCTCCACCCACGCCCAGGTGCGCTCGGCCATGGTCCAGTGCCGCAGCGCGCGCGCCTCCACCCCCTCCGCGGCGATGCGCTCCGCCTGCGCGGCCAGGGCGTACAGCAGCGAGACGGCCGGGGTGTTGGGCGTCTGGTGCTTGCGCCAGTAGTTGTCGAACTCGATGAGGTCGAAGTACTGGCCGCGTCCGGTGAGGGTCTTCGCGCGTTCCATCATCCGCTCCGACGCGGCGCCGAACGCCAGCCCCGGCGGCAGCGCCATGGCCTTCTGCGAGCCGGTGAGGAGGAAATCGAGCCCCCATGTCTCCGCCTCCACGAGCATTCCGCCTACGCTGGTGACGCCGTCGACCAGCAGCAGGATCTCGTCGCCGGTCTCCGCCTCCGCGCGCCGCACGGCGTCGGCGATCTCGACGAGCGGATCCAGGACGCCGGTGGAGGTCTCGGAGTGCACCACGGTCACGGCGTCGAAGCCGCCGGCCCGCAGGCGCTCGAAGACCTCGCCGGGGGCGTGGGCCTCGCCCATGGGCACCTCGTACGTCTCCACCTCGCGCCCGCAGTCGCCGACCAGGTCGCGAAAGCGCTCACTGAACGCGCCGTTCACCAGCGAAAGCGCGCGCCGCCGCACGCCGTTGCGCACGGCGCCCTCCATGAGCCCCGTGGCGGAGGCGCTGGCCACGTAGACGGGGCGCGAGGTGCGGAATACGTCGCGCAGCACGGGGTCCACGGCGCGCAGCAGCGACGCCAGCTCCGGCCCGCGGTGGCCGATGACGGGGTGCGTCATGGCGGCCAGCACGTCCGGGTGCACTTCCGTGGGCCCGGGGAGAAAAAAGCGGCCGAACTCGGTCCGCGGCGGCAGGTCCAGCATGGTATCGGTCACGTGTTCGCGTGGGTCGCGTGCAGGTGGTGGATAATGGATGTCGGGGCTCGACGACAGGCATCGAACTGCGTCCACGGGGTGCCCCTCCCCCGGCCCCTCCCCGTTCGTTCCTCACGGAGAGGGGCGAATTCGATCGCGCTTCGACATGGATCGAACTGGCGTCCGCGAGTGCGCCCCCTCACTCGGCCTCTCCCCCCCGAACTGCAGGGGGGAGAGGAGAACTTCGATCGTGCTTCGGATGCTTCCGTGCGAGGGGGGCGCCCCCTCCGGGCTCGTAAAACTCGCCCACCTCCCCCAAAACAACCTGGGGGAGGTTGAACTTCGGTCCCGCTTCTAAAGGTGCGTCGCACCTCCCTCCCCCGCGCTGTTTGCGGGGGAGGGTCGGGGAGGGGGGCGGCCCACCATCCCGCTCCGAACCGTTGGGTGCACGTCGGAGCCCAGCCCTACACCCAACCTCCCCCAGGGTTTTTTGGGGGAGGTGGGCGGGTGGTGCCCGCCCGGAGGGGGCGCCGCCCCTCGCGCGGAGGCTGCCGCCGCGCTTCCTAGCCAGCCGCCGTGTTTGCCTCACGCAGCAGCCCCGCCCACGGGCTCTCCGCCAGCCGCGCGCGGTCCGCGTCGGAGCAGGCCAGGGCGAGCACGGCGGCAAGGCTGGGCTCGCGCAGCACGTAGTCGGCGCCGTCCACGGCGGCGGGGCGCTCCACTACGCCGGCGTAGGCGGCGAACGCGTCCACGGCGGGGCGCGCCTCGCGGTCGGTTGCGCCGTCGCCCACCAGCAGGGCGGGGCGGGGGAGATTCCACGCGCCGATCACCTGCTCCTTGCCGTTGCTGCGCGCGAGCGGCGACTGCGCGTCGAACCCCGCGTACGCGCCGTCCGCGCCGAAGTGGATCGCCACGGCGGCCACGTCGCCGTCCTCCATCCCCAGCTCGCGCGCCACGGCCAGCACCGCGGGGAGCAGCCCGCCGGAGACGATGCGCACCGTCTTGCCCAGCCAGCGCAGCGCGGCCACCGTCTCGCGCGCGTGCGGCATGAGCGCGCGGACGTACGTGGCGCCGACCGCGTCAACCTGCGCGCGCGTGGGGCGGATGATCTGCAGCCGCCGCCCGTAGACCTCTTCCAGCGCCACGGAGCCGTCCATCGCGGCGTCGGTGAGCGCCGTGATCTGCGCGCGGAAGGGACCGGAAAGCTCGTCGATCCCCTCCACCGCAACAAGGGTGGAGTCGCAGTCGAAGACCACGGAGGCAAAGCCGGTCATTCCGCGCGGAGCAGGGGGTGAAGGGGCCGCCGCGCGTCGTGCACGCCGCCGGTGTGGCACGGTGGGGAAATGAGCGGCGCTCCGCAAGGCGAGGAGGGTGTGATGGTGTGATGGGGTGA
>DASTVC010000380.1:0-6327 GCA_035759295.1 Longimicrobium sp.
CGCACCTGCATCACGCCGGCGGCGGTGGCGTAGAAGAAGTGCGTGAGTGCGTGAGTGCGTGAGTGCGTAAGTGCGGGAGCGAAAAAGTGCGTGAGTGGGTTGAGTGCTACGGTGCGGGAGTCGTCTGACTTCCGCACTCACGCACTTCCGCACTCACGCACTTGTTTTCGGCGCGGAACCTGCGGATCGCGCGAAACCATGAGCATCCACCAAACCCGCGCACCGCAATGACCTACCGTCCGCTCATCGCCGTTACCACCACCATGTGGCCGGGGGGCGTGCACAACCTGCCCCGGGTGCAGCTGAACGCGGCATACATCACCGCGGTCGAGGCGCCGGGGGCCGCGGCGGTGCCGCTTACGCCGGCGCAGGGCGAAGAGTCCATCCGGCGCGTGCTGGGGGTGTGCCACGGGCTGCTGCTTACCGGCGGCGAGGACGTGGACCCGGCGCGCTACGGCCAGACGGCGCTGCCGCAGGTGGAGGAGATCAATCCCGAGCGCGACGAGATGGAGATCGCGGCGGTGCACGAGGCGGTGCGGCGGGGGATGCCGATCATGGCCATCTGCCGGGGGATCCAGGTGCTGAACGTGGCGCTGGGCGGCACGCTGTACCAGGACATCCCCTCGCAGCTGGGCGGCGACGTGCTGCACGAGCAGCAGGCCCCCGTCAACGAGCGGTGGCACGCGGGGCGGGTGGAGGCGGGCTCCGGGCTGGAGCGCATCTTCGGCTCCACGGCGCTGTTCATCAACTCGTTCCACCACCAGGCGGTGCGCGACCTGGCGCCGTCGCTGGTGGCGACGGTATGGGCGGAGGACGGGATCATCGAGGGGGGGGAGGGGCGCGAGCACCCGTGGATGTACGGCGTGCAGTGGCACCCGGAGCGCGGTGAGGCCCACGGCCCCGCCGGCGACCACCGCGACCCCGATCGCCGCCTGTTCTGGGCGTTCGTGCAAGCCTGCCGCGAGTTCGCCGACGGCGCGGGCGAGGTTCAGGATTCTCCGCGCCTGGCCAAGGCCGCGCGCGGCTGACTGCGTCCGCTTTCGAGATGCACAAAAGCGAGCGGTGCCTTCCCGAAGGAGGCACCGCTCGATTCTTTACCCCTCTCCGGCGCCGGCCGTCACGAAAGAGCACCGACAGCACCCCGGCGGAAGGTGTCATTCTGAGGAAGGCGCGCACCCGGACCTTTCCAGTTGCACCATGGCCTGTGCGCCGACCGAAGAATCTCTACGCTGGGCGCACAATCCTGTCGGCTACGTAGGCCTCAGCGCGAGAGGCCCCGCGCGTTTCCGATAAAGATTCTTCGGTCGGCGCCACGGCCCTGAGCGTGAAGAAGGTGTTGCGAGGCACCTCCCTCAGAATGACAGCGAGCTTCCGGACACAGTCTCTTGTGGATTCGAGACCTCACACCCTCACACCCTCACACCCTCACACCCTCACACCCTCACTCCCCTTCCTTCTCCCGCGCCGCGTCGGCCATGCGGACGCGGAGGAAATCGTCCAGGTGCTCGTCGGGGACGCCGTAGACTTCGTCGGCGAGGAAGCGGCGGGTCTCCGTCTCGTTGGTGGTCACCTGGCGCAGCACGTCGCTCAGGCGCTCCAGCGAAAGCCCCACCCGCCGCGCCGCCGCCGACAGCCGCTCGTACGCCTGCCGCCGCGCGTCCTGCTCGTCCGGCGTCTCGCCCGGGTGCCACGGCTGATTCACATCCATGGTTCGATATCCTTCCATCCAGCGTTGGCCAGCGTATCTCTCGAATCGATCAGTCGAACTCCACGTTGGGCGGCGGCTGGTCCAAGCCCACGCGGCCGGCGGAGATCGACGCCTTCGCGTAGTTCTCGCCGCGCACGGGGGATCCGGCCATGCGCCGCAGCATCGCGATCTGCCCCACGTGGGTGAGCGCGTCGGCGATGGGGCCCTGGAACAGGCACTCGGCGCCCATCCCCAGCGGCCCGTCGCCGGCAAGGCAGGCATCCAGCGCCTCCACGCCCGCGAAGAACCGCTGCACCTCCTGGTCCCAGCTCGCCGGCGCCCCAGCGCGCGAGCGGTCCCCGCCGCGTACCATCCACAGCGCCCACTCCATCAGGCTGCCCATGTGCGCCAGGATCTGCAGCGGCGTGCGCGTGTCGGGCCCCGCACGAAAGTCCGCGAACTCCGCGGGCGCGCCGCGCAGGGCCTTGCCGCCGCGGTAGGCCAGCGTGGCCAGCGTGTGGCGCAGCATCTCGCGCGCGGTCTGCGCGGCCTGAGCCGGCGAGGCGGTGGGGTCGATGGTGGTCATCGGCGGGTCGACGGGTGGAAGAGCGTCGAAACGTAAAGAAACGACATGCCTCACACGGAGTCAACGGAGTCAACGGAGGAAAGGATCGGGACCGGACTCCGTTGATTCCGCGTGACGATCTCCCTTACTCCGGGCGGATGAGGGAGAGGCGCACCTTGCTCTCGGCGAGCGTGACGACCAGGGTGTCGCCGGGGCGTACGGGGTCAAGCATGGCGGCGGCGATGAACTCGCAGGTGGGCTCGTCCTCCACGGCCACCTCGCCGCGAAAGCCGCGGGCCCAGGCCACGGAGCCCTCGTCGCGCTTCTTCGCGTTGCTGCGCAGGTACACCCCGCGGTCGTTCATCAGCCACAGGCCGGGCTCGGCGCCGGTGCCGGGGTGGTTCACCTCGCCGTCCCACTCCGCCTGCTCGGCGTGGATGTCGATGCCGGCGGCCAGGTAGCGCTGCGCCTCCGTCATAAGCCGCTCCGCCGCCGCCCGCGCCTCTTCCACCAGCGCCCGCACCTCGGCGCCCTCGAACTCGTACCGCTTCTCCATCGGCTCCTCCTCCCGCTACCCGTGCATCCCCATCCACCGAGACCAGGAACCCATGATGGCGAGAACGGCGCCACGCCGAAAGAGACCGGCGGCGTCAGACCGGGTTCTGCCCGTCCGGCGGCTCCGGAAGGTCGTCCATCCACCGGTCCTTGAGCCACTTTCCCGCGCCCGCCAGCCCCCCGAACACCGTCAGTATGCCCACACCGGCCAGGTATCCCAGCACCGGAATGTCGACGTCCTTCAGCAGCGGCAGGACCATCGTCATCGCGCCGTACAGCGCCGCGGCCGTGCCGGCGCCGCGCAGGACGTAGCCGATGAAGCGGTGGCGGATGCGGCGTGTGGCGTCCCACGCGGCACCCGCCACGTAGCCGCCCACCAGGTAGGCCACGGTGAGCACCGGCAGGACCGGGGCAAACTCCAGCACCGAATCTTCCCCCCTTCTCCCCGCCACCAGCTCCAGGACCACACTCATCGCGACAAGCAGAACGGCGAAGACGGTGAGATATCCGCCGATGAAGACGCCCATCCGCCGGTGCTCGCCGGCCGGACCGGGCGGCGGGCGCAGGGGGGCGGGAAGGCGGTCGCCCAGCCGCGCCAGCCCGCCAAACGCGCGCATCCACAGCGGCAGGTGCAGGTCCGGCATGGGCGGGGCGTGCTCATTCAGATACGCCACGCGGCCCTGGCAGACCGGGCACCCGGCCTCGTGGGCCACGAGCGTCTGCAGCGCGTACTCGCGCGCCTCGCCGCCGGCGGCCGCGACCGCGGCAAAGCCGGCCTCCAGCTCATCGAGCCGGGCACATTCCGGAAGCCCGCTGGCGCGCAGGATGGCCTGGCGCTCATCCAGGGCGGCCAGCATCCGCACGATCTCCGCGGTTTCCGCCGGCACCGAGAGCGAGCCGGCTTCCAGGGCCTCCATCTCCGCGGGGAGAATGCCGATCTCCCGCGACATCTGCTCGGTATCCCACCCCAGCCGCTCGCGTGTGGCCGCGAGCTCCGCCGCCGTCATCGTCTGCTTTTTCCGCATCGTTCCTCTCACCCGGAGGCCAGGATCTGCCGCACCACGCCCACCAGCGCCAGGGGGAGCTGGTCGGGGTGCCGGAGCACTACGTGGCCGGCGGGTCCAAAGATGCGGGTGAGGTACGACGAGCCCTTGCGGTCCACCGTCAGGCAGAACGGGTGCACCCCGGCGGCACGCGCCTCGGCGATGGCCTGGCGCGCGTCCTCGATGGCGAAGCGGCCCTGGTAGTGGTCCTGGTCGTTGGGCTTGCCGTCGGAAACGATCAGCAGCAGGCGGTGGCCGGAGTGCGTGCGGCCCAGCTGGGCGACGGCGTGGCGGATGGCGGCACCCATGCGCGTGTACCCCTCCGGCCTGAGCGCGCCGATGCGCTGACGCACCGCCTTGCCGTTGCGCTCGCCGAAGTCCTTGAGGGTGCGCAGCCGCACGTCGGCGGCGCCGACGCCGGAAAAGGTGAGGATGGAGTACAGGTCGCCCAGCGCGTCCAGCGCTTCGCTGGTGAGCAGCACCGCGATCTTTTCGATGTCGATGATGCGCGCCTTGCCCACGAACTCGTCGGTGGAGCCGCTTACGTCCACCAGCAGGGTGATGGAGAGCGGCCGCCGCGCGGGGCGCACCTCCGCGTACAGCCGGTCGTCGGGGGAGTGGCCGGTGCGCAGGTCCACCATGGCGCGCACGCACGCCTCCACGTCCAGGTCGTCGCCGCGGCGCTGCGCCATGAGCCGCGTGCGCTGGGCCCGCATGCGCTCGAACCGCTCGCGCAGCCGCCGCACCAGCGCACCGTACCGGCCCAGCACCGCCGCCGCCCACGCCTCGTCGCCCGGGTGGGGCGGCAGGGTGCGCACCCAGGCCGCGCGCGGCTCGTAGCGGGTTTCCTCGTGGTTCCACTCCGGATACGGCACCCCCACGTCCCCCGCCGGCGGAGCGGCGGCGGTGAACGGCCGCAGGGCCGCGGACAGCGACACGGTGGATGCGGTGCCTCCGCCCCCCAGACCGCCGGCACCGTCTCCATCCCCATCGTCCCCACCGTCCGCCGACGGTTCCGGCGCGTCCGGGATCTCGGTGGCGTCCAGCTCCGGCGGCCCGTTCCCCTCCATCGTGGACGTGCCTCGAGGGTCCGCCGCCTTGGCGCCGTCCGGGCGCTCCGGGGCGTCGGGGGACGCGCCCCGCGGCTTGCCCTTGTCCGACGTCTGCCCGGTGTCGGGCGTGGTGCCGCCGCCGCCGAAGCCGATCCCGCGGCTGGCCGCCATCTGCGGCGGAAGGCCCGCGATCAGCATGGCCCCCGGCGCGGCGCCCGCCCACCGCAGCACCGTTCCCCACGCGGCCACGCCGGACACGCCGCGGTACCGGCCGCGCGGCAGGCCGGCCGCCAGGGCGCGCGCCCGCTGCAGTGACTCCAGCGGCGTGTCGCCGGGGGCCAGCTCCGGCGGTGCCTGCCCCGGCGGCGCGGAAAGGATGCGGCGCACCAGCGACTCCATCTGCCGCTCCGCCGCCGTGAGCGTGTCGGTGCGCGGGCGGTCGGCCAGGGCGCGGGCGCGCTCCGCCTGCAGCGCGCCCGCCAGCCCGGGGACCGCGCGCACGATGGCGGCGTCCACCGCCGCGCTTTCCAGCAGCAGGTACAGGTCGCGCACCCGCCGCGGATTCTCCCCGTGGGTCAGCGCCCCGGCCGCCACCAGGTGCCGGTTCCAGCGGGCGTTCAGGTCGGGGGTGAACTGCGCGGTGCCGCGCGCCAGCCGCTCCGCCTGCGCCACCGCCAGCAGGCGGTAGCGCGCCAGGGCGGCGGCGGCGCCATCCGCCGCATCCAGCTCGGCAGGCAGGTGCACGCGCTCCGCGTCGGTTCCGGCGAGGACCTCCGCGCTGCGCAGGTGCCGGGGCTCCGGAAACATCAGCCGCTCGTGCCACTTCTGCTCCGGCGGCTCCGCGGCGACGATGGGGATGGGGCGGTCGTACACGGCGGCCAGCAGGATCTCCAGCCGCCGACGCACGTCGTCCAGCCGCAGCACGGGCGGCTGGGGGACGGGGTGCCAGCGCCGCCAGAGGGCGCGGCCGCGGCCCAGGAGGCCGGTGGGGCGCGGCATCCTACAGCGTGGCGGCGATCAGGTCGCCGATGGCCGCCAGCAGGTCCGGATCGTCCGTGAGCGGGTTCACTAGCGCGGCGCGGCACGCCTGCTCGGCGGGAATGCCGCCCGCCATCAGCCGCGCGGTGGAGATGAGCAGCCGCGTGCTGGGCGACTCCGCCAGCCCCTGGTCGCGCAGGCGGCGGACGCGCCGGGCAAGGCGCACGAGCGGCTCGGCCGCCGCGCGGTCGATGCCGCCCTCGTGCGCCACGATGCCGGCCTCCAGCTCCTCCGGCGGAAAGTCGAACTCCAGTGCCACGAAGCGCTGCCGGGTGCTGGGCTTGAGGTCCTTGAGGGCGTGCTGGTAGCCGGGGTTGTAAGAGATGACGAGCTGAAAGCCGGGCGCGGCGTGGATCAGCTCGCCCGTCTTGTCCACCGGCAGCAGCC
>DASTVC010000381.1:0-5265 GCA_035759295.1 Longimicrobium sp.
GCTGGCCCTGCCGGTCGCCGGCTCCCTGGCCGCCGCGGCGCAGGGGCTGGCGCCGTTCGTCCCCGACGCCGTCACGGCGAGCGTGGACGCGCTGGCGGAGGGCGATGTGGCGGCGCTGCGGCGCGTGGCGCCGTTCGTGGCCGTGATGGCGCGGGCCGCCCCCGGGGCGGACGCGGATTTCGATTGCGTGGTGCGGCTCCGCCTGGACGAGGGCGGGCCGGCCTGGATTCTGGAAGTACCGGAGTAAATGCCCAAGATCGACCAGTTCCTCAACCTCCTCGTCCAGCACGGCGGGTCCGACCTGCACCTGAGCTGCGGGGGGCCGCCCGTGCTGCGCGTGCACGGGCACCTGCAGCGCGTGCAGTTCCGCGACCTGGCGGAGGCGGACCTGAACCTGCTGCTGGGCGAGATCCTGACCCCGGCGCAGCTGGAGCGCTACAAGGCCACGCACGACCTGGACTTTGCCTACGAGATCCCGGGCACGGCGCGCTTTCGCGGCAACTTCTTTCGCCAGCACCGGGGGCCGGGGGCGGTGTTCCGCATCATCCCCTCCAAGATCCCCTCGGCGGACGAGATCGCCCTCCCCGACGCCATCCGCCGCTTCACGGACCTGAACAAGGGGCTCGTGCTGGTGACGGGGCCCACGGGATCGGGCAAGTCGACGACGCTGGCGGCCATGATCGACCTGATCAACCAGACACGGCCGGAGCACATCCTCACCATCGAGGACCCCATCGAGTTCGTCCACCCCAACAAGAAGGCGCTCGTCAACCAGCGCGAGGTGGGGCCGCACACGGAGAGCTTTGCAGCGGCGCTCAAGGCGGCCCTGCGCGAGGACCCGGACGTGATCCTGGTGGGCGAGATGCGCGACCGCGAGACCATCGCCCTGGCGCTCACGGCGGCGGAGACGGGGCACCTGGTGTTCGGCACGCTGCACACCAACAGCGCGCACAAGACGGTGGACCGCATCATCGACACCTTTCCCGGCGACCTGCAGCACCAGGTGCGGGCGATGCTCTCCGAGAGCCTGCGGGGCGTGGTCGCGCAGCAGCTGCTGCGCAAGAAAGGCGGGGCGGGGCGGGTGGCGGCGCACGAGATCATGGTGGGCACGCCGGCCGTGTCCAACCTCATCCGCGAGGGAAAGACGCACCAGATCCCGTCCATCATCCAGACGGGAAAGAAGGAGGGGATGGTGCAGATGGACCAGTCCATCCTGGCCCTGGTGATGTCGGGGGTGGTCGAAGGCAGCGAGGCGTACGCCAAGGCGCTGGATAAGGCCCTCTTTCAGCAGTACGCGGGCTGATACCAGCCCCGGAAAGAATTTCTGGTCTTCGTCGATTCGGTCGCAAACAGCGCGTCACCCATGGGCGACGGCACCACGCGCAACGCCCGTGTCCTGCACGTCGGCCGTCGTGGGTCGCACCGGGCTTCCCTGGGGACCTCGGGAACGGCGGACGGATGGATGCGCGGCAGGGGGCCATCCGCGTTTTTTCTGGCAACCCCTTTCCCGCCGCAGCGCCCCGCGACCCACCATTCCGGCTTCACCCGATGCGCGATCCCGCGAACCGTCCCCTCGCGCGAACCTCGGCGGGAACGCCCCCCGCCTTCTCGCGGGCCCCGGGCTTCGCAAGATCGCGCATCGGGTGTTCGTGGAGGCCGGGTCCGGTGCGCTTGCGGCAGGACGTCTGCGCCGGGGCTGAAGACGAGGATGGCGGGATAGGTATCTTCCAGAAAACGCGGATGGCCCCCTGCCGCGCGTCCGTCCCTCTACCGTTCCCGACGCATCCACACACGCGTGGAGTGACCCCGCCCGCCGCCGTGCCCTGACCCCATTCCACTGCATCGTGAGTCGTCTCGCCCTTGCAGGGCGTGACGCGCAGGTGCAACCAGCTCCGCGATGAATCAAAGTTTCGCACACGGAGGACGGAGATGGAGCCCTTCTCCGTTGCTCTGTTGCTCCGTGTGACACCCAGTCCGGTCCATTCGTCCCGCGAGACGCGCCGGCTGTCCGCGGCATCCGCCAGTCGTCCCAAAGGCGGGCGATGATGCTTGACATCGCCACCGCTCTTCCGTTACCCATTGAAAGGCGCCGCGGGACTCGCGGTGACCCCTTTCGACCTGCATCCTGAAGATGATGCGCCTTCAGCTCTCCGCCTGTATGTGTGCTTGTCGCACCATGCGCGGCTCCCGTTGTCGGGGGCCGGGGCGGGGAGCCTTTGTCTTTGCGCGCAGCGTGCCGAACCCCGGCGCCTGACCGCGAACCCAGGGAAAACCTGCCCCGGCCCGCCGCAGCGGACCGGGGCTTTTTGTGTCCGGAACGAAGTCGTCAACCACCACCGCGAGCTACCCTGATGATCCACCCGATGGCGTGTTGTTGTTGCCGCATGCGGGCCATGGCGATGTGTGCCGTGGCCGGGGCCGGCCGCCGCGCGCGAATCCATCGGAGGGATGGGTTCGCCTGATCCAGCGAGCCACGTTCGATGCCGCCCCGGCCACGCCATCCACCTGATGCCGTGGCCGTTTTCTTTGCCCTGACCCGCGGCCGGACCGCCCAACCGGCGGCCCGGATGAACCGAAGAGAGCAAGAGGGACCCGATGAGCACGAGTGTAGACGAGGCGGTCCTCAGCGAGGTGGAGCGGGTCAAGCACGAAAGCGGGGGGCTGCGCGGCACCCTTCCCGGCGAGCTGGCCGCCGACACCACGCATCTTTCCGAAGAGGCCAAGCAGCTGCTGAAGTTCCACGGCAGCTACGAGCAGGAAGACCGCGACCAGCGGCGCGACCGCAAGAAGGCGGGGCTGGAGCCGGCGTACCAGTACATGGTGCGCTCCAAGCTCCCCGGCGGCACCCTGACGGCCGACCAGTACCTGACCCACGACGCGCTGGCCGACCGCTACGGCGACGGCACCCTTCGCGTCACCACACGGCAGGGGTTCCAGTTCTACGGCATCACCAAGCGCGACCTGCGCGGCACCATCCACGACCTGAACCAGGCGCTGGTCACCACCTTTGGCGCCTGTGGCGACGTGGTGCGCAACGTGGTCAGCTGCTCCGCGCCCGTGGCGGGAACGCTGCGGCCCCAGGTGGCCGAGTGGGCGCGCGTCCTCTCCGACGCGCTACTGCCGCGCACGCGGGCCTACCACGAGATCTGGGTGGAAGGGAGCCAGGTGACGGTGGATGAGAAGCCCGTGGACGATCCGCTCTACGGGACGCAGTACCTGCCGCGCAAGTTCAAGATTGCCTTCGCCTTCCCCGACGACAACTGCACCGACGTCTTCGCCAACGACCTGGGCTTGGTGGTCATCGCCGACGGCGAGCGCATCGAGGGC
Organism: Longimicrobium sp.; assembly: GCA_035759295.1. Lineage (GTDB taxonomy): Bacteria > Gemmatimonadota > Gemmatimonadetes > Longimicrobiales > Longimicrobiaceae > Longimicrobium. The sequence goes on from DASTVC010000381.1 coordinate 3,328, forward strand.
TTCAACGTCGTCGTGGGCGGGGGGATGGGGATGACGCACAACAAGCCCGAGACCTACCCGCGGCTGGCCAGCCCCCTGGGGTTCGTCACGCCGGACGAGCTGATCGAGGTGGCGCGCGCCATCATCGGCGTGCAGCGCGACCACGGCAACCGCACCAACCGCAAGCGCGCCCGCCTCAAGTACCTGCTCGACGAGCAGGGCGTCGACTGGTTCCGCGGCGAGGTGGAGGCCGCCCTGGGCCGCCCGCTGGCGCCGTACCGCGACGTGGAGGTGACGGGCTTCCACGATCACCTCGGCTGGCACGACCAGGGCGACGGCCGCTGGTTCTGCGGGGTGTGGATCGAGAGCGGCCGCATCCACGACGAGGGCAAGCTGCGCCTGCGCACCGCCCTGCGCCGCGTGGTCCGCGAGTTCGGCCCGAACGTGTACCTGACCACGCAGCAGAACCTGCTGCTGGTGGACGTCGCGCCGGAGGATCGGTCGGCGATCGACGCCATCCTGCGCGCCCACGGCGTCCCTGCGCCCGGGGAGCTTCCCCAGGTGCGGCGCCATGCCATGGCCTGCCCCGCCATCCCCACCTGCCCCCTGGCCGTGGCCGAGGCGGAGCGTGCGCTCCCCGGTCTCGTCGCGGAGCTGGAGGGGGAGCTCGCGGGATTGGGCCTCGCCGAGGTGCCGCTGGCCGTGCGGATGACGGGGTGCCCCAACGGGTGCGCCCGGCCCTACACGGCCGACCTTGCCTTCGTGGGCCGCTCGCTGGGCAAGTACCAGGTGTACGTGGGCGGCAACCTGGAAGGGAACCGCCTGGCGGAGCTCTACGCCGACCTGGTGCCGCTGGACGGGATCGCCGCGCTGGTACGGCCGCTCTTCGAGCGCTTTCGCGACGAGCGCCTTCCCGGCGAGCGCTTCGGCGACTTCTGGGCGCGCACGGGGCTGGTCCCGCTCGATTCCGTCAACCCCGGCGGGGGGTTCCGCCCCCACGCGGCCATCCCCACCCACACCGCCGTCATCCCCGTCCACGCCACCCCGGAGACCGCGTCATGAGCACCCTTCTGCCTGACCCCGCCGCGCACGGGAGGGCGGCGTACGCCCTGCTTTCCGCGCAGCACGTCGCCAACGCCGCGCGGGCGCTGGAGCATGCGCCGGCGGAGCACATCCTGCGCTGGACGGTGAAGACGTTCCCCGTCTCCCGCTTCGGCATGGTCTCCGCGTTCGGGCCGGGGAGCGCGGTGCTCATCCACCTGCTGGCGGAGATCGGCGCGTCGCTCCCCGTGCTGTTCGTCGATACACGCCACCACTTTCCCGAGACGCTGGCGCACGTGGAGCGGGTGCGGGCGCGGTACGGGCTGGACCTGCGCGTCTACCGGCCGGAGCTGGACCGCGAAGAAATCGAAGCGCGCTACGGGCCGCGGCTGTGGGAGCAGGACCTGGAGCTGTATCAGCAGGTCACCAAGGTAGAGCCGTTCCGGCGCGCGACGGAAGCGCTGGACGGGTGGATCACGGGGCGCCGGCGCGACCAGTCCAGCACGCGCGGCGACCTGCCCGTGGTGCAGGGCGGCGAGCGGATCTGCGTGAACCCGCTGGCCCGGTGGACGCGGCAGGACGTGTGGGACTTCATCCGCCTGCACGACCTGCCGTACAACCCGCTGCACGACCAGGGCTACGCCAGCATCGGCGACGCGCCGCTCACCACGCCCGTCCGCCCGGGCGAGCACGAGCGGGCGGGCCGGTGGCGGGGCTCCGGCAAGCTGGAGTGCGGCATTCACCTGCACGTGCACCGCGAGGCCCGCCCGTCGGCCGATCCCGCCGCGCAGGAGCCGGTGGCCGCGGGGGGATAGGGCGCGTCGATGTCGTCGGGCTCGGCGCGGGCCCCCATCCGGGCGGGCACCACCCGCCCACCTTCCCCCGAAACTGCCGGGGGAAGGTTGATGTGGGGTGGGA
>DASTVC010000382.1:0-7784 GCA_035759295.1 Longimicrobium sp.
CAGGCGCCCAGCCGGCCGCCCCCGTGCTGGACCGCCCGATGACGCCGGCGCAGGCCGCGACCGCGGCGGCCGCCGCACCGGCGACGGGGCCGGTGACCACGCAGGCACTGGACAGCTACCAGCTCACCATGCCCAAGCTGCGCGCGCTGGCCCAGGCGGGACAGAACATGGCCGCGCTGCAGGCGCGCCGCCCGGAACTGCGGGATTCCATGCGCATTCCCACCATGGATCCCAACCTGCTCTACCAGAAGCTCAACGGCATCGCGGACGTGCGCGATGCGGTGAACCGCGCGGGGCTCACCCCCGAGGAGTACGTCGTCGTGATGGCGGCGCTCCTCCAGGCGACGGTGGTGCACGAGATGCGCAGCCGCGGCCAGACGCCGCCGGGCAACTTCAACGAGGGGAACGCCAAGTTCGTGGCGGACCACTGGGGAGAGATCCAGACGATGATGAGCAGCGTTGCCCGCCCGCCGTCCGGGCCCCGCCAGAACTGAGCACCCGCGTTCTTGCGACGCCAGACGCCCCGCCGCGGACCTCCGCGGCGGGGCGTTTTCCATGGATGCCGATTGGCCCTACTCCGACCGCAGCGCCTGGTCCGGATGCACGCGGGCGGCGCGAACGGCGGGGCGGTACGCGGCCGTGATGGTGACGGCGGCGAGAACGACGGCGACGCCCAGGTACGTCGTCAGATCGAACGGGTCGACGCCGTAGAACATGTCCTCGAGCAGACGTGCCAGCGTGATGGCGCCGATGCTCCCCACGATCCCGCCGATGAGCGTGATCCGCAGCGCCTCGCCCAGCACCTGCCGCAGCACGTGCGCTCGGTGGCGCCGGTCGCCATCCGCACCCCGATCTCCCGCGTGCGTCGCGCCACGCTGAACGCCATCACCCCGTACAGCCCGCCCGCCGCCGCCACCGTCGCGCCCGCGGCGAGCACCACGAGGAGCACGGCGAACCAGCGGAGCGGTGCGCGGTGGCGGTCCAGCAGCGTCTGCATCGGCACGCCGGGGCCGACGCGGGCGCCCGGCGCGGCGGTGGCCAGGGCGCGGCGGATGAGGGGTTCGCGGCCCGCGGGATCGCCCGTGGTGCGGACGGCGACGGCAAGGGTGCGCGGGGGGATGCTGGAGCGCGGAGAGGTAGAGGGTGGGCTCCGGTGCGCCGCCGGTTCCCGGCCCGGGCGCCCGCGCATCGGCCACCACGCCGACGACGGTGTACGGGTCGTCCCACCAGCCGCGGAAGATGACGCGCTGGCCGACGGGATTCGCGCGCGGCAGCAGGGTGGCGGCGAAGACGCGGTTGATCAGCACGGCCCGCCCATCGTCCGGGCGCAGCTCGCGGCCGGCGAGCACGCGAATGCCCATCGACCGGAACCAGCCGGGGCTGACCGCGTGCATCCGCGCCGTGCCGATCAGCTGCGGCGCGTACATGTTCCCCCACGCGCAGCGGTCGCACAGCGTGCGGACGCGGTCCTCCGGCCCCAGCCCCAGCCACGCGTCCGGCGTGGCCGCGCTGGCGGACTTAACGCCGCGGAGTCGACCGGCGGCGGCCAGCATCCGCTGCTGCACGGCAACGCGCGCGGGTGCGTCGGCGGCGGGAAGGCGCACCTCGAAAGGCGAGCGTGTCGCGCGGATCGAAGCCCAGCGCGCCGACGTCCGCGCGCGGAAAGCCGCCGCGGAGCAGGAGCACGGCGCCGGTCAACAGGGTCGCGGAGCCGGCGAACTGCAGCACCGCCAGCGCCTTGCGCAGCAGCGTCTCGCCGGGCCCGGCCGTCGCGCGCGCGCCGACGGTGAGCGCGGAATGCAGATTCCGCCGCGCCGCCGTCGCCGCGGGGACCACCGCCGCCAGCAGCGCCAGTCCGGCGAGCGCGGCGGCAACCATCGCCGTCCATCGCGCGACGGGGAACTCCGCGGCGAGCCATCCGGCGTCCGCCGGCCAGCTCTGGCGCGCGGCGGCGCCCGCCATCATCCCCAGCAGCAGCCCCACGCCGCCGCCGGCCGCGCCGACCAGCGCGCCCTCCGCCAGCGCGCGGCCGGCCAGGCTCGCCGGCGTGGCGCCCACCACCGCGCGCACCGCCGTCTCATGCCGTCGCGCGGACGCGCGCGCGAGGAGGAGCGTCGCCAGGTTCACCGCGGCGCCGGCGATCACCAGCAGCGCCATTGCGAGCGCGATCCACATCAGCGCGTCGATGGCGTCCGCGCGGATGGTGTCGGCCAGGCGCAGCTCCGCCGTCCATCCGCCGTGCCGGTCGAAGGCAGGCGGAGCGGGCGCGGGCCGCGGATGCGAGAAGCGTCCATCCACCAGCGCCACCACCGGCCCGCCCAGCGCCGTGCCCAGTGCGAGCGTAGCCGCCAGCGACGCGGCGAACCCGCGCGGCTTGCGCAGCGCGTGCAGCGTGGAGCGGAGCGCGGGCGGCAGGGGCATCGGCGCGGGAGCGGGGAATGGGGCAGGGAATGGAGGTTGGATGCCGCCGGCGCGCCGATTGATGGGTTTGACGGCGGCGCGTCCGCGCGGCACTTTGCCGTCGCCCGGCAGCGGGGGAGATTGGCGGGCGATTCCTTTGGCGGCAAGGACGACGGTGCGCAGCTACCTGGACGGCGGAGTGACGGTGGAGGTGCTGGGCGGCGACAGCGCCGCGGGGCTGTTCCGCGCCAGCGACCAGCGGGGCGGCGTCGCGTGGCTGTCGCGCGGTGAACCGTTTCCGTACCTGCACGTGGTGGAGTTCCGCTGCCCGGGCGACCGGCGCGGCTTCCACGTCCACGAAGGCCACAACGAACGGCTCTACGTCTTCTCCGGCACGCTGCGCCTGATCGCGGAGCACGACGGGGAGCGGATCGACGAGCTGCTGGAGGCCGGCTCTCTCGTCTCCTTCGCGCCCGGCGTCGCGCACGGCTTCATCGCCGAAGCGCCCACCATCGCCGTGTCCTTCGGCACCGGCACGGACCCGATGAAGGACACCACGCCCCGGCCCGATCTGGCGCCCTGACGGACTCTGTTGACTTCTGGGTCAATCCGCGGCTGCGCAGACCATGTGGATGAATGCCACCGCGCCCCACAACCTGTCATTTCGAAGGAGGCGCCGCACCGAACCGTCTGCCGCTCCACACTTTGGCGCCGACTGAGAAATCTACTCTCAGCCCGCTCGTGGCTGTTCGTCGAGCCGCCCACCAGCAGACTCTTCTATTCCGGGACCCGCCTGTACTTTGAAGCTGCTCGCCGATCGAAGGATTTCGCTGGCAGAATCGCGCGGCTGGCTTCCACGCTCGGTTCTCGGCCCCTGATAAGGCAAGACACCAGAACCGTCCGCAGACTTATCAGTTCGGAATAAGTCACGAGCCTCCGCGAGTAGATTTCTCAGTCGGCGCTACATCCTGGAGTGAGGGAAGGTTCCTCGCGGCGCCTCCTTCGAAATGACAGTCCCGGAATGCGGCGTTTTTCATCCGTCCGAACCGGCGCCCGCCCCGGAACACTCGAAATAACAAAAGTCTTGCTTGTTGTTAATCAACCGATTAATTAATAAAGAGGGCTCGAAATCAAAATCGAGGCGAGAAATGGCGGACGAGGCTGCGGGGCGGGACGCAGGGACGGCGGAGGCGATCCTGGACGCGGCGGAGCCGCTGTTCGGCAGCCAGGGGTTCGCCGCGACCACCATCAAGCAGATCGGCAAGGCGGCGGGGCTGAACCCGGCGCTCATCTACTACTATTTCGGCAGCAAGGAAGAGCTGTATCGCGCCCTGCTGAACCGCCTGTTCGGCACGCTCACGCAGCGCGGCGCGGAGCGGCTGGCGAACGTCTCCACGCCCGAAGAGGCCATCCGCACGCTGCTGGCGCTGCAGTCGGAGATGATGATGCGCAGCCCCAGCCTGCCGCGCATCCTGGCGCGCGAGATGGCGGACCACGGCGCCGCGCACGCGCAGGAAGGCATCGCCCACCTCTCCGCCACCCTCTTTTCGCGGCTGCACGCGCTCATCCTGCACGGGCAGGCCGCCGGCACCATCCGCCCCGAGCTGGACGCGCGCTTCGCCGCCGTCAGCACGGTGTCGCTCATCCCCTACTTCCACATCGCCCTTCCCGCGGTCGCCATCCTGATGGGCCAGGGCGGCGACCCCACGCGGGAACAGATGGAGGCGTACGCGCGCCATGCCGCGGACTTCGCCCTGGCCGCGCTCGCCGCGCCAGGCAAGGGAGCCGAGTGATGAATATCCGATGGATGATGACGATTCTCCCGCTCCTTGCCCTCGCCGCGTGCCGGGACGACGGGCCGCGCCAGGCCACGGGGACGCTGGAGATCGTGGAGGTCGACGTGTCGCCCATGCAGCCCGCGCGCATCGTGCAGATCCGGGTGCGCGAAGGAGATACGGTGCGCGCCGGACAGGTGCTGGCCGTGCTGCAGCAGCCCACGACGGAGGGGCAGGTGCCGCTGGGGCAGGCCCAGGTCGCGTCCGCGCAGGCGCGTCTGCACGATTTGGAGGCGGGCGCGCGTGCGCCGGAAATCGAGCGCGCCGAGGCGGAGGTGCGCGTGCGGCAGGCGGAGGCGGAGCGCGCCGCGCGCGAGACGGAGCGGCTGCGCGTGCTGGCCAACGCCGGCGCCGTAAGCCGCCAGACGCTGGACAACGCCCGCGCCGCCAGCACCCAGGCCTCCGCGCTGCGCGACGCCGCGCGCGAGAACCTGCGCCTCGTCCGCGAGGGCGCGCGCGCCGGGCAGGTGGAGGCAGCGCGTGCGGAGGTGGCCGGCGCCGAGGCCGTGCTGCAGTCCGCCCGCGAGACGGCGGGCGAGCTCACGCTGGTGGCGCCGGTGGACGGCGTGGTCCTGCTGCGCTCCGCGGAGGCGGGCGAGGCGGTGACCGCGGGGCAGCCGGTGATCACGCTGGGCGATCCGCGGCGGCCCTGGACGCGCGTCTACGTGGGCCAGGAAGTGCTGCCGACGCTGCGCGTGGGGCAGACGGTCACCGCGCGGCTGGACGCCTTTCCGGACCGCACCTTCCGCGGCCGCATCACCTCGCTCAACCCGCGCGCCGAGTTCACGCCGCGCGTGGCGCTCACGGAGGACGAGCGCGAAGACCTGCTCTTCGGCGTGCGGGTGGAGTTCGACGACGCGTCGGGGATGCTGAAGGCCGGGCTGCCGCTGACGATCGATCTTCCCGCGCGCGAGGCCCGGCCGTGAGCGCGCTGGACGGACCCGCCGAGCCTGCTGTCCACGCCGAGGCGCTGCGCAAGACCTTCGGCGCGTACGCGGCGGTGGATGGGCTGGACATGACCATCGCGCGCGGCGAGGTGTTCGGACTCCTGGGGCCCAACGGGTCGGGAAAGACCACCACCATCCGCATGCTCTGCGGGCTGATGGCGCCCACCTCGGGGACGGCGACGGTGGTGGGTTATGACGTGGCGCGCGAGCCGGAGCAGGTGCGGCGCAACATCGGCTACATGAGCCAGAAGTTCGGCCTGTACGAGGACCTGACCGTCTACGAGAACATCCGCTTCTACGCCTCCGTCTACGGCCTGGTCGGCGGTGAGCGCAACCGGCGGGTGGAGGAGTTGCTGGACGAGCTGGAGCTGCAGCCGCGCCGCAAGCAGCTTACCGGCACGCTGAGCGGCGGATGGAAGCAGCGCGTCGCGCTCGCCTGCGCCACCGCGCACCACCCACGCATGCTCTTTCTGGACGAGCCCACCGCCGGCGTCGACCCCGCCGCCCGCCGCCGCTTCTGGCAGATGATTCACCAGATGGCGGCGGCCGGCACCACCATCCTGGTCACCACGCACTACATGGACGAGGCGGAGCAGTGCGGCCGCGTGGCGTTTCTCTCCCGCGGCCACCTGATCGCGCTGGGCACGGTGGACGAGATCACCGCGCAGTTCCACCAGCCCAGCATCGAGGACGTGTTCATCGAGCTGCAGCGCCGGGACGAGGGGGTGGTGGTATGAGTGCGTTAGTGCGGAAGTGCGTGAGTGCGAAAGTGGGTGCTGCGGCAGGGGCCCTCACCCCCGGCCCCTCTCCCGCAAACTGCGCGGGAGAGGAGAGAACTCGACTCGACACACCACACTGTCATTTCGAGGGAGCGCCGCGCGAAACCTTACGCCGCTCCGAACCCGGCGCGCGACCGAGAAATCTACCGTCCGCATCCTCGTGCTTCGCCGCCGCGCGCCCGCACCGTCGGCTACCGTCCGCGCAGGCGGACATTGCGTTTTCCCAGCCGGGAATTCATTCGCCGGGTGGCGGGTCGCGCCGGACTGTAGGTAATCCACCACCCCTGAGATGGGCTCGTGCTGACCTGCTCGGCGATCCGCCGTACGTATCGCCTGTGGTGCGGCGAATCAGGCCTGGTCGCGCCGGAGGTGCGTCATGAGCGCCGTGGACCGCGTGCGGCGGTGGACGCTGTGGCCCATGCTGTGGAAGGAGTTCGTGCAGATGCGGCGCGACCGCTTTACGCTGGGGCTGATGGTGGGGATGCCGGCCATCCAGCTCATCGTGTTCGGCTTCGCCATCCGCACCGAGGTGCGCAACCTCCCCACGGTGGTCCTCGACGAGTCGCGCACCTCCGAGAGCCGCGCGCTGGTGGCGGGAATGGAGCACACGGGCAACTTCCGCATCATTGGCACGGTGGACGGGCGGGCGGAGCTGCGGGACCGCATCCAGACGGGCCAGGCGCGCGCCGCCATCGTGGTGCCGCCGGACTACGCGCGCGACCTGAAGCGCGGGCACGGCGCGCAGGCGCAGGTGATCGTCGACGCCGCCGATCCCATGGCTTCGTCCGCGGCGCTGTCGGGCGCGTCGCTGGCGGCGCACGTGCAGGTGCTGGAACTGTCGGGCGTGGCCGGGCGCACGCCGCCGCTGGAGGTGCGCGTGCGGCCGTGGTACAACCCCGCGCTGCGCAGCGAGGTGTACATCGTCCCCGGCCTGATCGGCGTGCTGCTTTCGATGACGATGATCCTCATCACCAGCCTGGCCGTGACGCGCGAGCGGGAGCGCGGCACGCTGGAGCAGCTCATCGTCACCCCCATCGACAAGACCAGCATGATGCTGGGCAAGGTCATCCCGTTCGTGCTGGTGGGCTACGTGCAGATGACCATCATCCTCCTGCTGGGCAGCCTGCTCTTTCGCGTCCCCATCCGCGGCAGCCTGGTCACCCTGTACGGGCTCACGCTGCTCTTCGTCCTCGCCAGCCTGGGGCTGGGGCTGTTCGTAAGCACCGTCGCGCGCACGCAGGCGCAGGCGATGCAGCTGAGCTTTCTGTTTCTGCTTCCCAACATCCTGCTCAGCGGCTTCATGTTCCCCCGCGAGGCCATGCCCAGGGTGATGCAGTGGCTGAGCGCCGCGCTGCCGCTGACGTACTACCTGCACATCCTGCGCGGCGTGCTGCTGAAAGACGTGGGGCTGCAGCACCTGTGGAGGGAGGGCGCCGTCCTGGCCTTGCTCGCCACGGTGATCCTGGGGATGAGCGTGGTCCGCTTCTCCAAGACCATCGAATGAACGGCCCAAAGGCTTGTCTCGGAGTGTGTTCAATAATCCCCCCAGAGCCTGATTTCCTGAGGGAGGCGCCGCGCCGAACCTGCTGCTACAGAGGCAATTGGGCGCCGACCGAAGGATCTCGCCGGCAGCACTTGGGGGCTGGATCGGTGCCGTGAAGCCAGCCCCGCGATGGCCGAGACGAGATCCTTCGGTCGCGCGCAAGCGGTTGCGTCATTTCAAGTTCCGGAGGGCGCGCTCCCTCGGGAAATCAATCCTCGGCATCTGAAGACCAGATTCTTGAACACACTCTGAGAGTTGGATGACGCAAAGAGGCGCGCGG
>DASTVC010000383.1:0-8863 GCA_035759295.1 Longimicrobium sp.
TTCGGTCGGCGCCCTGGACTCAAGGGTACGGCAAGGTCCCGTGCGGCGCCCCTAATCAGGAAATCAACGACTTTTTTCCGGATTCCGCATAACCGGTTGCAGCGATTCGACATCTCGCCGAGCGCTCTCGCCGGCCATCCGTCGGCTGTCCGGAATCGGGAGATCCGCGCGTTTACGGACGACGTGCCGGAAACCATGGGGGTGCTGATCGTGTGACGGGCCGGGCGATTCCAGGCTGGCCGCAGGGCAGCAACGTAGACCCGCCCGCCCCGCCGATCCCCGATTTCCGCGACGTCGAATCGCTCCTCTTTGCCTGGGTCCCGCGTGGACTTGGCGCGCATTGCTCTCCCACCCTCCACGCCGGAGCCATCCGAACACAACCACGGCAGCATGCTCCTCCGCGCCGTGCCCCAGCGGCGTGCGTACGCACTTCTCCCATCCCCCAACGGAGCCCATGCGTAACCTTACCCGCGCCACCTCCCTCGTCCTCGCCGCCGCCGCACTGGCGGCCTGCGCCGACCAGCCCACCACGCCCGCGCTCGCCGGCGGACCGCGCCTGGCATCGGCCGCGGCGTGCGCGGCAGCTCCTGCCGCGGTGGTCAGCACCGAAGCCGGGCTGCGCGCCGCCGTGGCCGCGGCGCAGGCCGGCGACGTGATCGCCATCTCCGGCACCATTCCGCTCGCCGAGTCCGTCATCCTGGCCACGCCGGGGATCACCCTGACCTGCGCGGAGCCGGGCGCGGGGCTGGCGCTGGGGACGGGGAACCTGTTCGCGCTGCTGGAGCTGGACGCCGGGCACATCACCATCTCCGGCCTGGAGCTGGACGCGGAATACGGATTCTCGGCCGTCCTGGCCGCCAACATATTCGGCGGCGACTTCAGCGGGATCCGCTTCATCGGCAACGAGGTGGAGTGCGGCTACACCACCTGCGTGTTCTTCGTGGGCACGAAGGGGACGGTGGTGACCGACAACCACTTCAAGGGCGACAGCACCAACACCGGCATCCAGTTCCAGGCGCCCGGCCGGCTTGCCGACGGAACGCCCATCAGCCCCGTTGACGACGCGGTGATCTCGCGCAACCTGATCGAGACCTCGGAGAGCTACCCGAACGGCATCTACGGCGCGATCCGCGTGCGCGACGGGAGCAACGCCACCATCAGCCACAACGACATCCGCGCCGGGTGGACCAACGGCATCGCCCTGACCAACGTCTACGATTCGCGCGTCGATCAGAACCTCATCGACGGCGCGCTGTACTACGGGCTCGACGTGCCGCAGATCGTCGCGCGCCCCATCGCGCTCGCCCGCGTCTCGTTCACGGGCAACCGGATCTCCAACTCCGGGCGCTCGGCGATGTGGCCCGGCCGCGCCTGCTACAACACGTTCACGGGCAACAACGTACAGGACAACGACCGCGGCGCCGTGTTCCTGGCGTCCACGGGCGCCAACGTGTGGCGCGGCAACCCCGGCGAGGTGGAGGACCGCGGCTCGTTCGACTGCGACGGCGACGGGGTGGTCGATCCGAACCAGATCAGCGGCGCCCGCGCGAACGCGTCGGCCACGGCGGCGCCCGCGTTCTCGGCGAGCGCCGCGCCCGCGCCCGGCGGCGGCAACGGCCGCTACCCGGAGCTTCTGTAGACCGATCGAGGATCGCCGTCCGACTCCCGGCCGTGGAGGCGGACGGCAGTCCTCGCCGGCTTTTCACCTCTGTTGATGCGATCGATCGTGAGCAGCGAGGACACCCCGGCGGCATCCTGGGTCGTGATCGACGTCGAGGCGACGTGCGACGACGGCGGAAGCGTTCCGCGGGACGAGATGGAGATCATCGAGATCGGCGCCGTGCTGGTCGCCGCGGACACTCTGGAGCCGGTGGACGAGTTCCAGGCGTTCATCCGCCCCGTGCGCCACCCGCGGCTCACGCCGTTCTGCACCCGCCTCACCTCCATCACCCAGGAAGACGTGGACGCGGCGGCGGGGTTCGCTGAGGTGTTCGGCGCGCTGTGCCGGTGGATCGACGCGCACCCGGCGCCGCACGTGTTCTGCTCGTGGGGCGACTACGACGAACGGCAGTTTCAGCAGGACTGCGCCTTTCATGGGATCCCCTACACCCTGCCGCAGCGGCACCTGAACCTGAAGCGCGCCTTTTCGCAGCAGCTGGGCATCGCCAAGAAGCTGGGGATGGCGGGGGCGCTGGCCCACGCGGGGCTTCCGCTCGCCGGCACCCACCACCGCGGCATCGACGACGCCCGCAACATCGCGCGCCTGCTTCCCTACGCGCTGGGCAAAGCCACGCCCCGCTGACGTCGCCGCCCGCGTCGATCGTGGTAGTTGCGGGAGGGATGGTTGTGAAGGGAGGCGGGGCCTGGTGCCCGCCCCGTCTGCGACGGGGGACCCTCACCCCCGCCGACTTCGCCGCTCGTTCCTCGCGGCTCGCGGCGACCCCTCCCCCAAACTGCGGGGGAGGGGTGTCTCCGGCTACGTTTCCGCCTCACCCCTCGAGAACGGGCGGGGCCAGCAACGTTGAGGCTGATGCCACGCGCGTTCCGGCGGCGTGGGCTGCGAGCGCGAGCGCGGGGAGAAGGAAGAGCGCGGTGGCGCCCAGCAGCTTGGCCTCGTAGCGCCACGCCGTCTGCACCTCCGCGGCGGGAAGGAGCGCGGAGACGATGGCGGCGGCGGTGGCGGCCAGCCCCACGGCGCCGGCCGCGCGGTAAATGAGCGGCCGCGCGAAAAAGCCGTGTGTCCGCGCGCGGGGTCCGGCGGGGGCGCGCAGCAGGGCGGCGAAGAGGTAGAGAAAGACGACGAGCTGGATGACGGCCGTGGCGTTCAGCAGCACCAGGTACGTCTCGCGCACCGAGCCGCCGGCGGCGCTCACCAGCACCAGCGCCGTGGACGCGGCGCCCTGCACCACCAGCGCGCGCGCCGGCGTGCCCCAGCGCGGGTGCGTACGTCCCAGCGAGGCGGGAAGGTGGCGGTCCAGGCCCATGACGAACGGCATCCGCGCGGCGCCGGCCATCCACACGCACGCCGCCGCCGCGGCCGCCACCGCCAGGAGCGCCGCCAGCGGCAGGGTGAGCGCGGCGGCCCCCGCGCCCGTCGCCAGCCCGGCCGCCGCCTGCAGCCAGCCGCTGAGCGCGCCGATCCGCTGCGCGGGGACGGCGGCGGTGAGCGCCAGCGTGCACAGCAGGTACACCGCCGCGCACGCCGCCCCGGCCATCAGCACCGCGCGGGGAATGGTCCGGCGCGGGCGGCGCACCTCGCCGCCGAGCACGGCCCCCAGCTCCAGCCCCACCAGCGCCAGGCAGGCGATCCCGAACAGCGGGAACGCCGGGCCCGGTACGGCCGCCGGACTCGTCCGCGGCTCGGCGCCGCCGCCGTGCGCCAGGATGGCTACGGAGAGCGCGGCGACGGCGGCGGTGGCCAGCACGGTGGCGGCGGCACCCGCGTTCTGCAGCCAGCGGCTCACCCCGAAGCCCAGCACGTTCACCCCCGTGAGCGCCCAGAGCACGGCGAGAACCGCCGGTACCATCACCCGCGGCTCCGCCTCCAGCGCGCCCCCGCCGGCGGCGTGCAGCACGATCCCCACCAGGTACAGGATGACGGTGGGGATGTAGAACAGGTTGTTCACCCAGTAGCACCAGCCGCACACCAGCCCGTGCGCGCCGCCGAACGCCCGGCGCGTCCATACGTACACGCCGCCCTCCGCCGGGTCGCGGGCGGCCAGCTCCAGCACCCCCACCACCTGGGGGATGAAGAAGCAGGCCAGCGCCGCGGCCCACAGCGCCATCCCGCGCCCCGTCCCCGCCACCACCGGCACCAGGTTGACGTTGACGACCGCCACCAGCAACAGCATCGTGACGTCCAGGGTGCCCAGGCGCCGGTGCAGGCGCGGCCCGTCCTCACAGGAGGTGGACGGACGGGCGGAGGGCATGGCCGACACCCCGGTGGACCCCGACATGGACTCGTCTCCCGCGTTCTCGTTGTGGATCTCGGGCCCGCCCGCCGCGCGGGAGCCGCTCTGCGCCGCGTTGCGCGACCGCCTGGCCGCCCGCGGCGTCCACGTGGCCCCGCCGGTCGCGGCGGACCACGAAGACAGCACCGTCCTCTCCTGCGCCGCGCCCACGGCCTCGACCGCCGACGGAGGACGTGCTCCGCTCCGGTTCGACGTCGCCGCGGGCGCGGAGGATCCGCACGCCTCCGCCGACCGCGTGGCCTCGCTGCTGGAATCGCGCGGGCTGCTCCCCCCCGCCGACGCGCAGGCCGAGCGCGACGAAGCCGCCCTGCTCGACCGCCTGCGCGACCTCGGCTACCTGTAGCGTCGTCCAGATCCGTCCGTCACGATCCCGATGGAGGACGATCCGTGACGGGCGACGGGTCGCGATCGACACGTCTCCGCCGCGTCAGCCCCGCGGGGTGGCGCCGGCGCGGTTGCGGTGCAGCGCGGGGTCGACGGCGGCGGCCATCCGCGCGGCATCCAGCCCTCCGCCCAGGAACGCGGCCAGGGCGCGCGCCGCGGCGCCGGGGTCGCGCACCACCTCGCCGTAGCGCAGGGTGAGCGCGGGGATCCCCCGCTGCGCCACCCATCGCTCCATCCGCTCCAACTCCCGCGCCGCCGCCTCGCGCACCCCGCCGTCGTCCCCGGCCGCGCGCCCCCGCCGCGCGAGCATCACTTCCTGCGACCGCAGCACCTCGTCCAGCTCGCGCCGCATCACCACCAGCCGGCAGTCGAGGTCTGCCGGAAGGCGGTAGAGAAGGGGATGGACCACCTTCACCGCGTGCCCCTGCAGCCCGGCGAAGAGGGCGCGGGGATCCTCATCGCGCAGGCATTTGACCGCTTCCAGCTCCAGGTAGCCGCGCGGGTTGTCCTCGTCCGCGGCGCGCACGGCGTCGGTGGCGGGGGGCATGCCGCCGGCGCGGAGCATCTGCATCATCATCGACGTGCCGGAGCGCGGCAGCCCGGTGACCACAGTGATCCACGGCCAGCGCGCCGCGGCGTCCCCGGCGAAGAGGCTTGGCTCCACGGAGGCCACGGAAGCGGGAGGCACGGCCCTAATCCCAGCGCACGGGGAGCGACTCCACCCCGCGGAAGTTGAAGTGCTCGCGCCAGCGGTGCGGCCCGGCGGGGCGCAGCGTGGGAAAACGCTCCAGCGCCTGCGCGATGGCGCCCTGCGCCTGCGTGACCGCCAGCGCCGCGCCCAGGCACATGTGCGGGCCGCCGCCAAAGGTGGTGTGCTGGCGGGCGTCGGCGCGGCCCACGTCCAGCCGGTCGGGATCGGGAAAGCGCTCCGGGTCGCGGTTGGCGGCGCCCAGCACCAGCACCAGCCGATCCTCCCGGCGGATGCGGAAGCCGTGCAGGTCGAAGTCCTCCAGCGCCACGCGGTCGTGCCGCATCATCGGACTCTCGTAACGCAGGAACTCGTCGACGGCGGTAGCGATGAGCTCCGGCTCCGCGCGCAGCCGCGCCCGCTCGCCGGGGTGCTGAAAGAGCAGGAGCATCCCGTTGGCGATCAGGCTGGTGGTGGAGTGCCCGGCGACGAGCAGCACCAGCCCCGACGCCAGCAGCTCGTCCTCCTCCAGGCCGTAGCCGCCCTCCGATTCCGGGCGGGCGAGGACCGCCAGCGTGGCCTCGCTCCCGGCGCGGAGCAGGTCGGCGACCACGCCGCGCAGGTATTCGGTCATCTCCGTCAGCGCGTTCACCATCCCGTCCAGCACCCCCGGGCTGGCCGGCCCGCGCGCGAAGAAGACGGCGATGGCGTGCGACCAGGCGGCGAGCAGGGGCTCGGCCTCGCGCGGGACGCCCAGGATCTGCGAGGTGGCGCGCACGGGAAGGAGCCGGGCGTAGTCGGCGGCAAAGTCCATCGTCCCCCGCGGCTCCACCTCGTCCAGCAGCTCGGCGGCCAGGCGGTCCAGCCGCGGGCGCATCTCCAGGACGGCGCGGGCGGAAAAGGGGCGGCTGAGGACGCGGCGCAGCCGGTGGTGCTCCTCGCCGTCCAGGTTAAGCACCCAGCGCGAGAGAAAGCGGTCCACCTGCTCCATCCCGTCGCGCATCCCCGCGGGGAACCGCGAGGTGACCACGGGGCGGCGCATGGCGCTGGACAGGCGGGGGTCGCGCAGCGCGGCGTGGACGTCGGCGTAGCGGGTGAGCACCCACGCGTTCAGCACCTCGCTCCAGTGCACCGGCTCGGCGTAGCGCAGAATGTGGTAGAGCGGGTGCGGGTCGATGAACAGCTCGGGCGAGACCAGCCCGTACGGGTCCGCCGGAGGGGGCCGGCGGGGGGCGGCGGGCCGGCCGGGCGTGGTGACGGGCATCGCATCCTCCTTGGGCACGGGGGAACGCTACGGGGTGCCCGCCCGGGCGCGGCGGGCCAGGGTTTCCGCCAGCCGCTGCTCGGCGGCGCCGGCACGCGCCAGGCACCCGGACACGAAGGGCGCGTACTCCGGGCGAAAGCCGGCGAGCGACTTGGCCAGTACGTCGCGCGCCACCTCCATCTCGCGCAGCGTGCGGTGATACGCGGCGGCCTCCCGCGCCAGCGCGGCGCATCCGGTCCACCGCGCGGCCGCGGCCAGAAGCGCGCACAGGTACACGCGGCTCCCCAGCTCCGCCCGCAGCAGCAGGCTGGCGGTGCGCAGGAACGTCCTTCCGGGCCCGGTGGTGAGCGCCGAATCCACCTCCGCGCGGAACGCGGCGAAGGCCGCCAGCCCGTAGCGGCCGGCATCGTCCTCCCCGCCCTCCACCGCCTCGCGCCGCAGCTCGTCCAGCAGCGCGTCCACGCGGGCCGGGAGGGCGGCGCACACCTCGCCGTCCACCTCCACTGCCCACCACTCCCCGGCGACGGGGGTGCCGGCGAACAGCGGCTCGCGCACCTCGTCGCGCGGCACGGGGGAGGCGCGCGCGCGGTCGAGGACGGCGGCGTCGAGGGGGCCGGAGCGGACGGGGGGCCAGTCGTCGTCCACCCATACCTGGCCGGGCGCGGGGCCCGGACGCACGCGCACGGTACGGCTGCTGTGCACGCGGCCAAAGGCGGGGCGGTAGGGGAGATGGAAGACGTCCACCGCCACCACCACGGCGCCCCCCGACGCCAGGTGCCCGTGCAGCGCGCCGCCGCGCCCTTCCGTCACCCGCACCCCCGTCCGCGCCTCCAGCGCGGCGAAGAACGGCGCCGGCCCGCCCGGGGGGCTGAACTCCGTGAGCGACTCGCGCAGCGCCGGCCGCGGGAGCGCGAACGACCACCGCGCCCCCAGCAGGGCGGCGCCCGCCGGCCCGGCCGCGCCGCGGGCCAGCACCTCCAGGTTGGCCAGCAGGCTACCCGCCGTGCGCG
This sequence comes from Longimicrobium sp., assembly GCA_035759295.1. Classification (GTDB taxonomy): domain Bacteria; phylum Gemmatimonadota; class Gemmatimonadetes; order Longimicrobiales; family Longimicrobiaceae; genus Longimicrobium. The sequence continues at coordinate 7,318 of DASTVC010000383.1, forward strand.
GCACGGGGCGCCTCCGCCGCGCCTGGCGCGGCGTGCAGCAGGGTAACGGCCACCAGGTGAAAGAGCGGGTTGATGCCCAGCCGCAGCAGCGCGGCGGCCACCGGCGCCTCCCACCGCGACGCGCTGCACCAGAGCGCGGGGCGCAGCGGGTCCAGCTCGTATCCGCCGGGATAGTGCAGGTGCGAGCAGACGTGCGCGTCCGCCGGCGCCTCCCCGCGCGGCACCAGCCATCCCTTCGCCCGGGCCACCAGCGGCAGGTGCTCGCCTCCGTGGCCGTAGAGATCCACCCCCAGCGCCTGGTCGCCCATCTCCCCGAAGCAGAGGAGCGCGACGCCCAGAGATGGCGAGGCGGGGGGGATGCGGATCGCCTGCCCCAGCGTCTCCACGTGGTCGTGCTCCCCGTCCACGGGGGGGAGGACGAAGGGGATGCCGCCCACCCGCAGCGCCGCGCCGAACGGGAGCTCCTCCGCGGGGAATGAGTTTCCCCACGCGTTCACCCCGCCGCGGTGGCGGTCGGCGTCGCGCGTCGCCGCGCGCGCGTTGCGCAGGCCGTCCAGCGGCACGGGCGTGTGCGCGATCACGGTCCGCCCCCGCGCAGCGCGCCCAGCCGGGCGCGGGTGAGCAGGGGCGGCGCGATGCCGTAGCGGTCGCCGCGGAACGGGTCGCGGCGCAGCGCGGGCACCGGCGACCCCACGCCCCCCGCCGCGCCGGCCAGCAGCCGCGCCGCGTCCAGCCGCAGCCGCACGGTCGCGGGCGCGACGGCGATCATCTCCCCGTCCCGCACCAGCCCCAGGCTCGCTTCCCACTCGGCGGAGCGCGCGTCTCCCGTGACGGGGAGAAGCGAGTCGATCACGGCGGCGCGGGGCGGGTGGAGGGCGGCCGTGCGCGCGCGGACGGAGAGCGTCCCCAGCTCGTCGCACGGCAGCGCGCCGAACGGGGTGCCCCACAGCTCCGGCCGGGCCGCCAGTGCCGCGAGCGCCTCGCCGCCGCATCCACGGACGTCGCGCGGCGGATACGGCGAGCGCGCGGCGCGGCGCGCCCGCAGCAGGGGCGGGAGGATTCCGCCTGCGCGCCGGACGTCGCCCCCCGCGGCTTCGAGCAGGTACTCCACCAGCGTCAGGACGGCGGAGGCGCCCAGGACCACGGGGAGCGCGTCGGCGTCGGTATCCATCTCCCCCTCCCCCCGCCATGGCGTCCCTGCCTCTCCGCGGACGCCGGCCGCGAGGTGGACGAGGCGGCCGCCGGCCAGGGCCAGCACGTAGCGGCGGCGGACGGAGGACCGCGCGTCCCGGCGCTCCACCATCCCCGCCTCAACCTCCAGCGTCTCCCGGCGGGACGGGGGAAGGCGGTCGCGCAGGCGCCGGAAGGTCCGCTCCGCCGCGTCCGCCACCTCCGCCGCGGGGGGAGGCGCGCCACCCAGGCGCACCCGCGTGCCGCGCGGGCCCGGGCGCAGGGAGAGCGCGTATCCCGTTTCCACGCGTCCGGCGGCGGCCAGGCGGATGGCGGCCACGCGGTGCGACGACGCTGCGGCGCTCACCGGACGATC
>DASTVC010000384.1:0-3485 GCA_035759295.1 Longimicrobium sp.
ATTCGTCATCCAATCGGCTCATACGTCCTGCTCGGTGTGTCGGACCGGATCGCCTCCTCTGCCTCCACCCACATGCGCACGCCCTCCGGCATCGGCGGCGATTCCAGCCGCCACGGGGACGCGTCCACGATCTGCTGCGGCAGCACGCGCCCCCCGGGGCCGATGAATGCCGCCTTCACGATGGCACGCGCCAGTTCGTCCTCGCCCCGCACGAAACGCTGCTCCACGTAGAACCACCGCTCGTCCCAGCACACCATCCGCGTGTGGACGGCGAACCGCTGCCCCAAGTTGAGGGAGCGGCGAAAGCGCACCGTAAGCGACGCGATCACGGGATTCCACCGGCGCCGCCGCAGCTCGCCCACCACGCCCATCCGGAGCATCAGGTCCACGCGCCCCAGGTCCATCAGCGTCAGGGCGCGGCCGTTGTTCAGGTGGAGGTTCAGGTCCAGGTCGGTGGGGAGCACGCGGGCGTGGATGACGGATTCATCCAGCGGCCCCAGCCGCGGCCCGCGCCGTGCACGCAGGATGACGAGCAGCAGCCGGAAGATCAGGTTCATGCGTGCGGCGGAGAGGTGGATGCGGAGGGTGCCCGGGAAATATAGCCCGTGGACGGGAGATGGGGCAGGACAGTGCGGATCGAAGAGGGAACAGATCGATCGCGTGGGGGATACCCTGCCCTGATTCAGACGTTTCTCCTCCACGCCACTGACAACCCATGCGCCTGCTCGCCAACCGTCTTCTCCGCCGTCTGTCGCTGATCTTTGCCTGCGGCGCCGCGTTCGCCCCGGCCGCCGCGCGCGCGCAGGGGACCGTCCAGCCGGGCACCTACGTGCGAGTCCTGGCGCCGTCCGCGGCGGACTCGCTGCTCGCGGGCACGGTCATCGAGATCGATTCCACGTCGCTGCTGCTGGCGCCGCCTGCCGCGGAGGGTTCGCGGACGGTGGCGCTGCGCGACATCCAGCGGCTGGAGGTTCGCCGGCAGGGCGCGCGAAAGACATTCGTCGGCGCGCTGCTGGGGACGATCGGCGGCGCCGCGGCAGGGTACACGATCGCCCACGCGGTCGCCCGACGGTCGGAGTGCGAGTACGTTTGCGGGGCCGCGGAGGCAGCCGCCTCCATTGCGCTCGGCGCAGGCGGCGGCGTGCTGGGCGCGATCATCGGGAGCAGGCACCGCGGGCCGGACACGTGGACGCCGGCCCCGGTACCGCAGCCAGCCCCACGACAGTAGCCCGCGCAATCCGCGCTTCCCTGCTCCGCCTCTTCCCACGACAACCTGCCATGCCGATGATGCGCATCCGCCGGCTCCGCGCCACCCTTCTGGGCTGCGCCATGCTCCTCGCGGCCCCATGCGCCGCGGACGCGCAAGCGGCGGTCGAGCCCGGCACGCGGGTACGCATCCTGGCTCCGTCCGCGGCGGACACGCTGATCACCGGCACCCTGGTCGCCATCGACTCCGGCTCGCTGCTGCTTGCGGCGGAGTTCGATACGGCCGGGGTACATGTGCCGCTCTCGGCGATCCGGCGGCTGGAGGTATCGGCAGGCCCGCGGTGGGCCGGGGCCGGCGGATTGCTGGGCCTGCTGGTGGGCGGCGCGGCGGGGTATGTGCTGTTTTCCGGGTGCGGATATGCCGAGGCCTGCACCGACACCCGGACGATCGGAACCGCCGGCGGAGCCGTGGCGGGAATGCTCCTGGGGAACGTGATCGGCCGCAACGCGGGCCGCAATTCATGGCGCACGGTCCCGGTGCCCAGCCACGCCGGGCCGTAACGACCGAACTCAGCGCCCCCGCGCCGCCACCTCCCACACCTCCACCACCTCGTCGCCGCGGACGCCGTAGAGGCGCTCGTGCAGGTTGACGGAGACGCAGACGTGGTTGGGGACGATGCGCACCCGCTCGCCGATGCGCGGGCGCCAGTCCGTTTGCGAGAGGTCAAGCAGCCCGTGCTCCTCGGAGACGGACTTCACCACGATCTCCGGCCGGTCCAGCAGGGCGCCGTAGCCTACGGTATCGGCGCGGATCTCTTCCTTCGACAGCGCCTTGGAGCCCGCGTCGACCACCGCCTGCCCCGGCACGGCGACGGACACCACGGTCGCCATCACGGAGTAGGCGTTCTCATCCCACCCGCACGCGCCGATCTCGGCCGTCGTGCGGTCGTTGAAGATGCTGGTGCCCGGCCGCACCTCCGTCAATCCAGCGATGTCGTGCGAGCGCCAGAAGGTGGGTGTCGATCCGCCGCTCACTACCTCCGGGGCGAGCCCCGCCTCGCCCAGCGCCCGCAGCACCGTGCCGACGCGATCGGACAGCGCGCGGATCGAATCGTCCTGCCGCTCCACGTTGTCGCGGATGTGGCCGGGATAGATCATCACGCCGCGGTAGTCGATCCCCTCTTCACCCTCCGCCGCCCGGGCCAGCGCCACCGCATCCGCGGCGGACTGCACGCCCACGCGCCCCATCCCCGCGTCCACCTCCACCAGCACGCCCACGCGCCGTCCCGCCTCGCGCGCGGCCGCCGCCAGCCCGCGCAGCGCCTCCGCCGAGTCCAGCCCGACGGTCAGGCGCACGCGCTCCGGCAGCGCCATCAGCCGCCGCAGCTTGGCCTGGCCGATCGGCGGATAGGCGAGCAGCAGGTCGTCCACCGTCTGCGCCATCACCTCCGCTTCGCGCGGCGTGGCGACGGTCACGCCGACGGCGCCCGCGCGCACCTGTTCGGCGGCCAGGGCCGGGCTCTTGTGCGTCTTGGCGTGCGGGCGCCACGCCAGCCCGTGCGCGCGGCAGTACTCGGAGACGCGCCGCAGGTTGTTGTGCAAGCGGTCCACGTCCACCAGCGGGACGGGCGTGTCGAGGTCGTGGATGGTGCGGGGAGTCTGCATCTGCTCGGAATCCGGTGCGTCGGGTGGATCCGGAAGGTACGACGCGCGGGCGGGATTCGCGACGGGGGCGCCTCGACGTGCGATGGGTCAAGGGGTAGAGGAGCTTCGAACGGCATCTCGCTGCGTCCGACAGGGCCCCCTCTCCCCCGGCCCCTCTCCCCCGCTGCGCGGGAGAAAGGGGAGAATTCGATCGCGCTTCGGAAGGTGCGGGTGTTGCGGCGGGACTCCGCGGGCGCAGTCCGCGGAGGCGGACTTCGTGCCGTTCCAGCCGCGGTTTCAACCGCCGGGGACGGCGCCGGCGGGCGACGGCACGGGTTTCCGGATGCGCCGAACACGGCCGTTGCGTGAGGGATGCGCGCCCGGAGGGCCGAGAACGCAGCGAGGCGGGACACAGCCGTACCGTGTCCCGCCTCGCTGTGGGCTCGGCGCCGTTGGCAACAGTTGTATCGTTGCCTACGGCGCGCGCAGCCCGACCCGGAGCGTAGCGGAGGGGCACGCCCACATCCGCAGTCCGCAGTTCCACCCCTTCCCCGCCACCTCAGAACGTCAGTAGCGCCGCTCGCCACGCAGGATGGGGTCGTTGGGGTCCAGCACGCCGTGCTTGATCTTGAGGT
>DASTVC010000385.1:0-7301 GCA_035759295.1 Longimicrobium sp.
GTGGTTCAGCGTGCCGCGCCGGTTCCCCGCGACCACGATCAGGTCCAGCCCCCACCCCACGAACAGCCCGTCGTACGCCAGGTCGCGGGTAAGCGGCACCAGCAGGCCGCCGGCGCCTTCGACCAGAATGGCGTCGCGCCCCTCGGACAGCGCGTGGAAGGCCGCGTCCAGCGCCCCCACGTCCACACCTGGGCCGCCGGCACGCGAGAGCGCCACCCACGGCGCCAGCGGCTCGGAAAGGAGCACGGGGCGCACCTGCTCCAGCGGGTCGTCGGCGCCGGCCGCGTCGCGCAGGCGCGCGGCGTCGCTGGTGGGGTCGTCGAACGTCTTTCCCGTCTCCACGGGCTTCATCGCAGCCACCTTGAGCCCTTTGCGGCGCATCATCGCCACCAGCAGGGTGCTCAGGTACGTCTTGCCCACTCCGGTGTCCGTCCCGGTCACGCCGATCCGGATCATATGCGTCTCCCTATGTATATATCCGCCCGTTGTCATTACAGACGGTTGATGCCGATTGCGGTCTGGCCAGATGCCGCGCGTATCGGCAGCCGATACAGGTCCGCAGGCTTCCTTCCCGAGCGGTTGAAACCGCGGCTACAACGTCACGAAGTCCACCTGCGTGGACCCGGCGGCCCGGGTGTGTGCGGGCGTTCCAGGCACCGGCGCGTCCGCAACCGGTGTGTCGCCGGCATCAACGGCTGCCGCGGGGCGTGGGCGCGCACTGCACGGGCCCGAATACCGGGGCCGCCAATCCGCGAAGGCGGATTTCGTGTAGTCGTTGCAGCGAATTTATTCGCCCTTGCGGCGGGCTGCACGACATCCAGCGGCAGACGGCACGTCTCCGGCACCCGACATCCTCCGGATGATGGAACGCAGTTGCGGGGAATCCAACCTCCTCGCTCGGCCTATCACCCGTTCACCCGTTCACCCCGTCACCTCATCCCCCTTGCCCCCACCCCCGCCACAGAGCAGGATAACCTGCACCGCTCCCGGCGGACAATTTGCACGCGTCCACGTTCGCCCCGCGCCGCCGGCGCATCCGCGAGCCCCGATCCACAATGCCGCACCGCACCCGAGCCCGCACGCAGGCGCTTCCCGGCAGGGACGAGCTCTACCGCCTGCTGGTGGAGAACGTAACGGACTATGCCATCATCCTGCTGAGCCTCGACGGCCGGGTCACCACCTGGACGGAGGGCGCGGGACGGATGTTCGGCTACGAAGAGGACGAGGTGCTGGGGCAGCCGCTGGCCGTCCTGTATCCGCCCGACGACGTGGAGCGCGACACCCCCGTGCGCGACCTGCACACCGTTACCCGGGACGGGCGCTGCGAGACCGTGGCGTGGCGGGTGCGCAAGGACGGCTCGCGGCTGTGGGTGAGCGTGGTGCTCACCGCCATTCACGACGCGGCGGGAAAGCTCATCGGTCTTGGGCAGATAACCCGCGACCTCACCGAGCGCAAGGAGGTGGCCGAGCGCTACGAGGAAAGCCGCCAGCGCTACCGCTCGCTCTTCGACAACAACCCCGACGCCGTCTTCTCGTTCGATCTGGACGGCACCCTGCGCACCGCCAACCCCGCCGCCGAGTCGCTGACCGGCTACGACGCCGACGACCTGCGCTCCGCCACCTTCTGGTCGCTCGTCTCCCCCGACGACCGCGAGCGAATGCGCGGCCTGTTCTCCCAGGCGGCGGAGGGCGAGCCGGGCGGCGGCGAGACGGCGCTGGTGCACCGCAGCGGGCGGCGCGTGGACGTGCGGGTAACGCTGGTGCCCATCGTGGTGCAGGGCGGCATTCTGGGCGTGTACTGCATCGGGGAGGACATCGGCGAGCGGCTGCGCGCGGCGGCGGAGCGCGACTCGCTGCTGCTGCGCGAGCGCGTGGCCCGCGCCGAGGCCGAGGCGGCCAACCAGGCCAAGACCGACTTTCTGTCCATCGTGAGCCACGAGCTTCGCACGCCGTTGAACGCCATCGTCAACTTCTCGGAGCTGCTGCTGGATGGCGAGGCGGGCGAGCTGTCGGAGGTGCAGCGCAAGCACCTGGACCGCATTCGCGGCAACGGCGGAGAGCTGCAGCGGATGGTGGAGGACGTGCTTGGCTACACGCGGCTGGACTCGGGCGACAGCGGCATTCAGCTGGAGCGGGTGAACCTGTGCGACGCGGTAGAAGACGTGGCGCGCGAGTTCGCGGGGATGCTGGGGCGCCGCGGCGTGGAGCTCGAGGTGGTGGCGGAAGACGGCGCCATGGCCGAGACGGACCCGCGCCGCTGCCGCGAGCTGCTGCGCGCGGTGCTGAGCAACGCGGCCAAGTTCACGGAGACAGGCCGGGTGCAGGTGGCGGTGCGGCGGGAGCCGGGGTGGGTGGCGGTGGCGGTGACGGACACGGGGATCGGGATCGACGAGTCGCACATGGAAAAGATCTGGGATCCCTTCTGGCAGGCCGAGCACCCGCTCATCCGCCGCGCCGGCGGCAGCGGCCTGGGGCTTAGCATCGCCCGCCGCCTGGCCGGGCTCCTGGGCGGCGACATCCACGTGGCCAGCGCGCCGGGCGACGGGAGCACGTTTACCGTGCGGCTGCCGCAGGGGTGATGGTGTAAGGGTGTGATGGTGTGATGGTGTGAGGGTGTGAGGGTGTGAGGGTGTGAGGGTGTGATGGTGTGATGGTGTGATGGTGTGATGGTGTGATGGTGTGATGGTGTGATGGTGTGACCTGCGGGGCCCTCACCCCCGACCGGCCTTTTGCTCGTTCCTCGCAACGGCGGTCGACCCCTCCCCCAAACTGCGGGGAGGGGTTTTTGGTAGCAGAACGCCCGGTGCGTATCGACGCGGGATCGAATTCTCCCCTCTCCCGCGCAGTTTGCGGGAGAGGGGCCGGGGGGTGAGGGCCCCGCAGTCGAAGCCCCGCGCAGTTTGCGGGGCTTTCCGCTGTTGTAGCGGCGGCTTCAGCCGCTCCCGCCGCGGGGCCCTGCGTCCCCTCCCAACGTGTTTCCACGACCACTTCTAACACATTGGTTCTTTTCATCTTACGTATGATTTTTCTAGCACACTTGTTGCTTCGCGCGACACCCCCGGACGGCGGAATCCGTCCTGAACGGTGTCACTTTTCACGTTGGGGGAAGTATGCGCTGGACCCATCCCCTGTGCGCGGCGGCCCTGCTCGCGGCCCTGGCGGCGTGCGACGACTCACCCACCGGCGCGGCGCCGGAAGCGCGGCCGCCCGCGGAGCCCATGGCGGTGATGAACCCCACCACGTCGCGGGTGGTCGGCTACTTTCCCACCTGGACGGGATCCATCGACTCCATTCCGTACAGCAAGCTCACGCACATCAACTACGCCTTCGTTCTCCCCACCACCAGCGGCGGGCTTACGGGCGTGGCGATGAGCGGCGACACACGGCTGCAGGGGCTGGTGCAGCGGGCGCACAACGCGGGCGTCAAGGTGCTCATCTCCATCGGCGGGTGGAACAACGGCGACGACTCCGGCTTCGTGGGGATGGCGGCCAGCTCCACCGCCCGCAGCACCTTCGTGAACAACGTCATCTCGTTCGTGACCAACTACGGGCTGGATGGCGTGGACATCGACTGGGAGTATCCCGATCCCAACACGTCCGAGGCCACCAACTACACCACACTCATGGGCCTGCTGAGCACCGAGATGCACAACCGCGGCAAGCTGCTCACCGCGGCGGTGGTAGCGCAGGGATCCACGGGGGCCGGCATTCAGAGCACGGTGTTCAGCTACGTGGACTACCTGGTGCTCATGGCGTACGACGGCGGCACCCCGCACTCGCCCTACTCGTACGCGGTCACCTCGCTGGACTACTGGGCCGCGCGCGGGCTTTCGCAGAGCAAGACGGTGCTGGGCGTGCCCTTCTACGGCAGCAATTCGTCGGGTACGCAGACGTCGTATCGCAGCATCGTGGCGGCCGACGCCAACGCGCCCAACGCGGACTACAGCAACGGCTACTACTACAACGGCACCACGACCATCCGGCAGAAGACGGCGCTCAGCCTGCAGCGGGGGACGGGGGTGGGCATCTGGGAGCTCACGCAGGACACCAACGGCACCACCAGCCTGCTGAACGCCATCCAGGACGTGATGAACGGCGCCACCGTCTCCCCGCCCTCGCACGGGGTGTACGCCGACGCGCTCTCTCCCGAGTGGGAAGACTGGTCGTGGGACGCCACCGTGAACTTCGCCGCCACGTCGCCGGTGCAGGCGGGTACGAAGGCCATCGGGGTCACCATCACGGACGCCTGGGGCGCCCTGTACCTGCACCACGCGGCGCTCAGCCCGTACGGCCTGTCGAAGCTGGAGTTCTACATCCACGGCGGCACGGCGGGCGGACAGCAGCTGGTGGTGTACGTGGAAGACACCAGCGGATCCAGCCATCCCCAGCTGGCGCTGGACTCGTACGTGGTCGGCGGGTCGGTGGCGGCCGGGACCTGGCGCAAGGTCAGCATCCCGCTCTCCAGCCTGGGGGTGACCACCTACGCCATCACCGAGGTGGCCGTCATGGACGATACCGGCGGCGCGCAGCCCACCTTCTACGTGGACGGCATTCAGTTCGTCCCCTGAGCTGAGCGGCTTTCGGGGGATGCGGAACGGAGCCGGCGGAGTACGTTCTCCGCTGGCTCCGTCCGCATGCTCCACACCCGCCGATGGCTTCCTGAGCCTCAGCCTCAGAGGGTGTCGTCAAACCTTACCGCGGAGTTGACTTCCTGAGAGGGTGTTGCTGAACCTCTACCGAAGTGTTGACTTCCTGAGGGAACGCCACGCGTAACCTCAATACACACAGTTGCTTGCGCGCGACCGAAGACCTCCTCTCCGCCGCCGCGAGGCCAGCCGTCGAGCGTCGAAGCCGGCCCCTCGGTCATGCCGGCGAGGTCCTTCGGTCGGCGCCGGGCTGCATCGCAGAAGCACGTTCTGGCGCGGCGCCTCCCTCAGGAAGTCGACTCGCCGTGTTCCGCGAAGCCCTGGAAGGGATGGGATTCAGCCGCGCCGAAACCGATTGGCGGCATCCCTCGTATCCACGCGCCGGGCAGGACGCAAACCAAAGCGGGCCAAGCGATTGTCGGCATCCAACGAAACGCTTGACAACGCCCCGCCGCCGATGCACCCTATGCGTCCCGCCCTCCGTCACGGAAGCGGAAACCCTTCCCACGGCGCGGTCCCGCGCCGGCACCCATCCCCACGCTCATCCCGAAGCGAGGTCGAGACATGCAGCATTTCCTCTCCGGCACCCGCTCCGTCCGCCGCGCCTCCGCGGCCGCCCTGCTTCTGCTGGCCGCGTGCGGCGGAAGCGACGCGGCGAAGGAGACCGAAGCCGCCCGCGTGGAGGACGTCGACCAGAAGTCGTCGGCCACCGCCACCGACCGCGAGCTGGCCAGCTTCAACGCGCCGGCCGACAGCGTGCTTAAGCCCGAGCAGGTACAGGCGTTCCTGCGCACCACGCTCCTGCAGTTCGACCTGATTCGCCAGGAGTCGGTAAAGTACCACGAGCAGGCCGCGCGCATGGCCCAGCGCGCCGAAAAGGACAAGGGCGGCCTGGTCTCGGGCCTGCGCAACGCGGCCGACGCGGGAAGCCTGATGGTGGGCTTCGGCGACCTGATCGGCGGCGCGTACGTGCGCGCGGCCCGTTCGCAGGGGCTGAACCCCGCCGAGATGGAGTGGGTGCGCGAGCGCATGGGCGAGGTGAGCGGATACCTGATGATGAAGCCCATGTACGAGGCCGCCGCCAGCCAGGCCGCCGCCATGCGCCAGCAGGCCGAGCAGTACCGCGGCCAGCCCGGCTTTGACGACGCCACCATCAACGAGATGCTCAAGAACGCCGACGAGTCGGAGAAGCAGGCGCGGGAGCAGCTGACGGCGGCGGGCGCGGTGTCGCGCAACGTGGAGGTGCTGCACCGCACGCGGCCCAACGTGACGGACCACATGTGGGGCGCGGTGTCGCTGGTGGGCGGCGTGGGCCTGCTGGGCCTTACCGGCCTGTCCGACCCCAACGACACCACGGCGCAGCGCCAGCTTACCGAGTGGCGGCAGGTGTACACCGACGCGCTGGCCAACCGCGTTACCCCCGGGATGGAAGCCGACAAGAAGCCCGGCGAGGCGCGCCCGCAGCTGAGCGCCCCCGCGCCGGCCAACTGAGGAGCCCGGTTTGACCGATTCCGCGCCGCCGCCCGCCGGCTCCGCGAGCGCCCTGCTGCTGGGCGCCACGGGGCTGGTGGGGGGCCACGTTCTGGACCTTCTGCTCGACGACCCGGCGTACGGCCGGGTCGTCGTGCTTGCAAGGCGCTCCCTCGACCGGCGGCACCCGAAGCTGCAGCAGCACGTCGCAGACCTGGGGCGGCTGGAGGAGCACGCCGCCCTGTTCGCGGTGGATGACGTGTTCTGTTGCCTGGGGACCACCATCCGCGCCGCCGGATCGCAGGAGGCGTTTCGCCGCGTGGACCACGACTTCGTGGTGGATTCCGCGCGCGTGGCTGCGGCGGCCGGCGCGCGGCGCTATCTTCTGGTCACCGCGGCCGGGGCCAACGCCGAATCGCGCATCTTCTACAACCGCGTCAAGGGTGAGGCGGAGGCGGGGGTGCGCGCGCAGCCGTTCGAGGGCGTCGTCATCCTGCGCCCCTCGCTCATCCTGGGCCCCCGCGCCGAGCGCCGCGCCGCGGAGGCGCTGTTCCAGCGGGTGGCGCCGGCGGTGGGGTGGATGTTGAGGGGCCCGCTGCGCCGCTACCGCGCGGTGGATGCCGGCGCCGTGGCCCGGGCGATGGTGCGGGCGGCTAAGGAGCGGACCCGCGGCGTGCGGATCGTGGAGTCCGAGGAGATCCAGGAGATTGGCGGAGCGTAGATGGCGGAGCCGGAACCGAAGGACGGCGCGGGGGATGACGGCGAGTGGACCGACCTGTCGCCGGGAATGAAGCCCATCCCGCCGGAGATGTACAAACGCCCCGGCGGATGCGGCTTTACCGGCTGCATGTACGCCGCGATGATCTTTGCCGTGGTCGCGATCATCCTGCTGGTCTTTGGCCTCCTCTTCCGCGAGTGGACCGTCCCCCTGGTCTCGCCCCGCGGGTAGCGCGCCGGAAGGACGTGAATGAGCCGGCCTCGCCTCAGCGGGGCCGGCTCTTCATCATCCCCCCCAATCTCGCACAAGGCCTTTTTTACCGGATCCTGCCGACACTGTCATTCTGAGGAAGGCGCCGCCCCGGGCTTTCTTCTCGGCTGGAAAGCGTGGCGCCGACCGAAGAATCTCCATGCTGGGCGGCAAGTTCTTTCCCCTCGCACGCTCTTCCCGGGCGTTGCCCGGGACAG
>DASTVC010000386.1:0-13132 GCA_035759295.1 Longimicrobium sp.
GTGGGGATCACGGGCAAGCCGCTCGCGGCGTCGGCGGGCGCGCTCGTTTTCGCGAAAGGCGGCAACGCGGTCGACGCGACGTGCGCGATGCTGGCGGCGGCGTGCACGATGTGGGACACGCTCGGCTGGGGCGGCGAGACGCAGGCGCTCATCTACAACCCCAACACCCGCCAGGTCATCGGCATCAACGCGCTGGGGACGGCGCCCACGGGGGCCACGCCGGAGTTCTACCGTTCGCGCGGGATGCCGTATCCGCCGGAGTACGGGCCGCTGGCCGCCGTGATCCCCGGCACGCCCGGCGGGCTGATGGTGATGCTGGCGGAGTACGGCCGCCTGTCGCTGGCGCAGGTGCTGGAGCCCGCGATCCAGATGGCCGACGGCTATCCCATCGAGGCGCAGACGGCCAACAGCATCCACAACAACCGCGCGCGGCTGCACGAGTGGCCGTACTCGCGCGCCGTGATGCTGCCGCACACCGGCGAGGCGCGCGAGGCGCCCAGCGCGGGCGAGATCTTTCGCCAGCCCGACCTCGCGCGCACGCTGCGCAGCCTGGTGGAGGCAGAGGCGCAGGCGCTGGCGCAGGGCAGGTCACGCCGCGAGGCCATTCTGGCCGCGTACGAGCGCTTCTACCGCGGCGACATCGCGCGCGAGTTCGTCCGCAGCGTGCAGGAGCAGGGCGGACTGATCACCATGGAGGACATGGCGCGCTGGCAGGTGCGCATCGAGCAGCCCGTATCCACCGACTACAAGGGGATCCAGGTCTACAAGCTCACCAGCTGGACACAGGGCCCGGCCCTGCTGCAGTCGCTGAACATCCTGGAGAACTTTGACCTGCGCGCGATGGGCTACAACAGCGCGCGCTACGTCCACACGCTGTACCAGGCCATGAGCCTGGCCTTCGCGGACCGCGACTTCTACTACGGCGACCCGTACGTGCCGCCCGAGGAGCCCATCCGCGGGCTGCTCTCCAAGGAGTACGCCCGGGAGCGCGCCCGGCTCATCAACCCCGACCGCAACGATCCGGCGATCGCGCCCGGCGACCCGTACCCCTTCCAGGGCGGCACCAACCCGTTCACGCAGTACCTGTGCGACTGGAACCGCCGAGGCAGCCGCGGCGACAGCGTGTCCGCCCCGCCTCGCGCGTCGCTGGACTTCGAGGAGAGCTTCTACCTGGGTACCACCTCGGTGCAGACGGCGGACGAGGAGGGGTGGGTGGTATCCGTCACCCCCAGCGGCGGGTGGGTGCCGGCGGTGATCGCGGGGCGCACGGGAGTGGGGATGAGCCAGCGGCTGCAGAGCTTTGTCACCGATCCGGCGGAGGGGCCGTACAACGTGCTGCGCCCGGGCCAGTATCCGCGGGTAACGCTCACGCCGTCGCTGGCGCTCAAGGACGGCAGGCCGTTCCTTTCCTTCGCCGTGCAGGGCGGGGATTCGCAGGACCAGAACCTTCTGCAGTTCTTTCTGAACGTCGTGGAGTTCGGGATGAACGTGCAGCAGGCGGTGGAGGCGCCCAACATCAACTCCTTCCAGATGCGCAGCAGCTTTGGCGGGCACGAGAGCCGGCCGGGGCGCATCCTGCTGGCAGAGTCGATGCCGGACTGGGTGCGCGCTGAGCTCCGGCGGATGGGGTACGAGCTTACGTTCGAGGAGCGCACTTCCGGCCCCATCAACGCCATCTTCTTCGACCGCGAGCACGGCACCTTCTGGGGCGGCAGCAGCCACCACGGCGAGGACTACGGGATCGCGTGGTAGGCGGGGAAGTGCGTGAGTGCGTGAGTGCGTGAGTGCGAAAGTAAGGGAGCATGATGATGGGTGAGCTGTCTGCGATCTGGATCAAGCGGGCAAAGGGGGGCAAGATGGATCCCGCGGCGTCCGCTACGCTGGTGGCGGGGCGCGGGCTGGTGGGCAACGCGGACCAGGGGCGCCGGCGCCAGGTGACGCTGATCGAGGAAGAGGTGTGGCAGTCGCTGATGGAGCGGCTGGGCGGCGACCTGCCGCCGCAGACCCGGCGCGCCAACCTGATGCTGCGCGGGGTCCGGCTGGCGAGCGCGCGCGGGCGCGTGCTGCGCATCGGCGGCTGCCGCATGCGCGTGCGCGGCGAGACCATGCCGTGCGAGCGGATGGACGAGGCGCTGCCCGGGCTGCAAGCCGCCATGCGCGCCGAACCCTGGGCTGGCGGCGCCTTTGCCGAGGTGCTGGACGATGGCGAGATCCGCCTGGGCGACCCCGTCGAGTGGCTGGACGACGATCCCGACACCCTGCCCAGCGCCTCCCGCGGCGCGAAAGGCGAACCCGCGAGGTCCTGATCGTGGGCGGACGGTGCCTGATCGGCGGATGCGGATCCTCTCGCATCCGCCGATTTGTTTACTTTCGTCGTCGCAACGCGGCGGATGTTCACGCGCAACATACTGTGATGCAACGATTTGGGTGCATCGATCGCGGCATGCGGATTGCCTTCGTCCCTGGCTCCACTTCAATCGAAGGAGATACAGGATGCAGAAGCCGATCAACGGACGGATGCACGGGATGATGGACTACGCGACAGTGGCCACCACGGCCGCCGCGCCGCGCGCGCTGGGCTTTCCGCGGCAGGCGGAGAACCTGGCCTACGGGCTGGCGGCGGCGTACCTGGGGCTGTCGCTGCTGACGGACTACCCGCTCTCGGCCAAGAAGGCGGTGCCGTTCAAGGGACACGGCGCCACGGAGATCATGCTGGGGATCGCGCTGCCGTTCCTGCCGAAGCTGCTGGGCTTCGAGAATGACCGCCGCGCCCGCAACTTCTTCCTGGGCCTTACCGCGCTCACCGCCGTCACCGCGCTGATGACGGACTGGAACGCGCCCGACGCCGACCAGCAGCACCGCGACCTGACGGTGAGGCTGAACAAACCCCGTACGCAGGAAGGGCGCAGCCTGGCCGAGCCGGAGATGGCCACGGCCTGATCCCGGCCGACACGCGCGACGGCGAAGGGGCTCTCCGCGAGGGGAGCCCCGTTGCGTTCCGACGCAGTTCGCGTGAGGGATGCGCGCCCGCAGGGCCGAGAACACGGCGCGCATGCACGAGCCTGGCGGGAGCACGTCGGAAGCAGGTGAGCGCCGGGGGCTCGGCGCCGTTGGCAACAGTCCTATCGTTGCCTACGGCGCGCGCAGCCCGGCCCGGAGCGCAGCGTAGGGGCACGCCCAAATCCGCAGTTCAAAAGTGTCGCAAGGAATGGAGAAGGGCTCCCCGACCTGCGTCGAGAAGCCCTTCCGTCAGCCGAAGATCCGCCGCCGCTACTGGTACTGGATGTACAGCGGCTTGGGCTCCAGCTTGAGCAGGTCCGCGGGGCTCATCAGCGGATCGCCCTTCTTGGTGTCGTTGTGGTAGAAGAGCTTGAACCCCGTGAACTGCACCGGGTGGCGCACCACGTAGTCGCGGTACGAGTCGCGCTTGAGCCACGGCGCGCCCCAGCCGTCCATGTCCATCACGATCTGCACCTCGGGGCGCAGAATGATGTCTTCGGTGTTGGTCACCATGTTGCGCGTAAAGCGGTGGATGACCAGGATCTTGGGCGGCAGGTTGTTCTCGCGGACGATGCGCGCCAGCTGCTCGCTCACGTAGTTGATGTCGGCCGCGTGCATGGTGCCGATGCGCCGGCCGGGGAGCACCCCGTCGCGCATGTAGAACTCCGGATCCACCGCGAAGTGGATGTCCGGCCGCTTGAGAAAGTTCTCGAAGCGGGGCATGATGTTGCGGATGTCGTCGGTCCCCACCTGCACGTCGATGATGAACACACCGTTGATGGACTTGGCCATCTGGTACATGCTGTCGACCTGCGTGTCGCGCATCTGCGCGCGGTAGTGGCCGCTGGGGCCGGGATCGCCCTGCGCTACCACGCTCACCATGTGCAGGCACGGCACCACCGGGTGCTGCGGGTCAGCCTGGTTCCACTTCTGCACCTCGCCATTCAGGCGGCGCAGCATGTCCTCGCGCGGGTACTCGCCCAGCGCGCCCATCCGCGTGGAGTTGGGGTTGCCGTAGTAGCACACGATGCGCTTGTCCGGCAGCAGCGCGCCCGGAAGGCCGCGCGGGTAGTTGACCGGCCACCCGCTCTGCCGCGCGAACCGCGGGTCCTCGCCCGCCTGAAAGCGCACAGGCGTGCCGGCCGCCGCCGCGGCGCTGTCGGCCTTGGCGATGCTGTCGGCGGCGGCGCTGTCGTGCCGCGCCAGGGCGTCGCCCACGCGGCGGCTGGCGGTGTCCTGGGGGTTGATGGCCGGCTGCGCGCTCTTGGCCGCGCCGCCCTTGCCGGTGTCTCCGGCCGCGGCGGCCTTCCCTTTTTCGCCGCCGTTCTCCGCGCTCGCGCCACCCCCGCAGGCCGCCAGCGGCAGCGCCAGCAGCGCCGCGCCGAGAATCAACGTGCGGATCTCGTTCATCAATCCGGTCTTCACTACCCTCTCCTCCGTTCAGGGGCGGGCCGGCCCGTGCCGGTCCCGTCGCCGGTGACAGCCGTCCAGTGCACAATTGCCCATGGCAAGGGCCGCGCCGGGCGAAAAACTACGGGCGCACCGGGTGCCCCCGCGCGGCCAGGTAGCGCCGCGCCTCGGCCAGCGTAAACTCCCCGAAATGGAAGATGGAGGCCGCCAGCACGGCGTGCGCGCCCGCCGCAAGCGCCGCGTCCAGGTGCTCCAGCGCCCCCGCCCCGCCGGACGCGATCACGGGGATACGCACCCGGGCCGAGACGGCGTTCAGCAGCGGCAGGTCGTATCCGTCGCGCGTCCCGTCCCGGTCCATCGAGGTCAGCAGGATCTCCCCCGCGCCCAGCGCCTGCGCCCGCGCGCACCATTCCACGGCGTCCATCCCCGTCCCGTTCCGCCCGCCGTGGGTGTACACCTCCCACCCACTCTCCGCCCCCTCCGTCCGCCGCGCGTCCACCGCGACGACGACGCACTGCGAGCCGAAGTGGTCCGCCGCGCGCTGGATGAGGTCCGGGTCGGCCAGGGCGGCGGTGTTGACGGCCACCTTGTCGGCCCCCGCGCCCAGGATGGCGTTGAAGTCGTCGATCGACCGGATTCCCCCGCCGACCGTGAAGGGGATGAAGATGCTGTCCGCCGTCCGCCGGATCACGTCCAGCATGGACGCGCGACCCTCGTGGCTGGCGGTGATGTCGAGAAAGCAGAGCTCGTCCGCGCGCTCGGCGTCGTAGCGCACCGCCTGCTCCACGGGGTCGCCCGCGTCGCGCAGCCCCACGAACTGTATGCCCTTGACGACGCGCCCGTCCTTGACGTCCAGGCAGGGGATGATGCGCTTGGCCAGGCTCATCCCAGCATCTCCAGCCGCCGCCGCATCCCGTCGCTGAAGGTGCCTCGGTAGACGGACTCCACCGGGCCGCGGAGGACGAGGCTCCAGTCGCCGCGCACGTGCACATGCAGCGTGCCGCCGGGCATGCGCACCTCCACCTGGCGCTCGCTCACCATCCCCCGCCGCACCGCCGCCGCCGCGATGGCGCACGCGCTGCTGCCGGAGGCGCGCGTTTCGCCCGCGCCGCGCTCCCACACCCACGCGTCGATGGCGTCGGGCTCCACGGGGACGGCGAACTGCACGTTCACGCCGCGCGCGAACTGCGGGTGCGTGCTGATCTGCGGGGCGCGGCGGCGCAGTGTCTCCACGTCGAGCTCGTCCTGAAAGATCACGCAGTGCGGGTTGCCGATGGAGACGGTGTTGATGTGAACGACGTCGCCGGAATCCAGCTCCAGCGGCTCGTTGTCCGTCTCGCGGTCCGGTCCGCCCAGGCCCACGTCGGCGCTGCGGAAGGTGGCGGTCCCCATCTCCGCCTCCACCATCAGCACGCCGTCCGCGGACTGATCCAGGATTTCCATCCGCACGGTACCGCCGGGCGTCTGCACGGTGAACGGCGCGTGCAGGTCCACGTGGCCGCCCTCCAGCAGGTATGCGGCAAAGATGCGCAGCCCGTTGCCGCTCTTCTCCGCCTCGCTGCCGTCGGGGTTGAAGATGCGCAGTCCGAAGTCCGCGATATCGCTCGCCACGCGCGCCAGGATGCCGTCGGATCCCACGCCCGTATGCCGGTCGCAGATCAGCCGCACCGCCAGCGGAGTGAGCTCGATGCCCAGCCCCTCCATCTCCAGGGCGATGTAGTCGTTGCCGAGCCCGTGGCCCTTGAAGAAGTCAGTCACTTGCCTTGTCACCCCACGGGTTGATGACGGGTGCTCCCCACCCGCCGCAGTGCCGCACGTTGCGAGTCACGATCGTAAGTCCCAGGACCAGCGCCGTCGCCACCAGCAGCAAATCCACCACATCGATCGAACGGCCCCTTCGCTTTGCTTCCACCGTCAGTCTGCCCCACTCGGAAGAGATGGCAACGTCAAGGGGCAGGACACGACTTGGAAACTGGCCCGGCAAGCTGGCGACCCAGCGGGTCAGAAACGCCCTCCGGCGGCCGTGACCCAGAGAAACGATCCCCTTCCAGATCTCTGCGAAAGAGGCGGCGCTGATCAGAATCTCCTCCGCCGGCAACTCCTCCATCCAGGCGATGACTCTGGCGTCAGGACGCGCGCTGACCGGCTCCGAGAGCACATTGGTGTCAAGGAGATACCGCATGATCCACCGGCAGGACCCATTCCCGCTTCTCGCAATCCCAATCCCATGGCCAGAACACGTCTTCGCCGCGAGCCGCTGCCTCCTCGAAAGGCCGACGGAGCGCCGCAACCCAGTTCAGCCCGGGGTCGGTCCCGGTATGCGAGTCCGCGCCTTGCCGCATCAGTGATTCGACCATCAAGCGTCCGTACTCCGTCTCGCTCAGGACGATCACGGCTTCGCCGTCCAGCACGACGTGCTGCGGACCGCAGCAGTTGGCCTGCCGCACGATCTGCTTTAGCTGCTCATCCGCATTTGTCAGCGTCCATTGTTCCATCGCGCCTCCTCGCGTTTGGTGCGCTGTCGTCGATGACCAACGCTAATCACGCGTAATCCATTGCGCAACGGGACCTTATCCGCCACAGGCGAACAAACCGAACAGCACATCCGGCGCGTTCGGAGCGGGGGCGCTCACATGCTTCCACTCGCGTGCACGTCCCTACAGACGAGAGAAATTCCCCAGGATCCGCAGGCCGTCTTCCTGGCTTTTCTCGGGGTGAAACTGGATGCCCCACACGTTGTCGTGGCCCACGATGCTGGCGAAGGCGGCGTCGTAGCGGCTGCGGCCCAGCACGTTCTCGGTGTCGTCGTCCAGCACGGCGTACGAGTGCACGTGGTAGAACCAGCGCGGCTCCGGGCCGGCCACCCCTGCCAGCACGGGGTCGGCCTCCGCGCGGCGGATGAACTCCACCGCGTTCCAGCCGACGTGCGGCAGCGGCAGGTCCGTCGGAAAGCGCCGCACGGTGCCGGGGAGCAACCCCAGCCCCGCGACGCCCGGCGCCTCTTCGCTCCCCTCGTACAGTAGCTGCATCCCCACGCAGATGCCGATGAACGGGCGCCCGGCGGCGACGTGGTCGCGCACGGCATCCGCCAGCCCCGTCTCCTGCAGCCGCGTCATGCACTGGCCAAAGTGCCCCTGCCCCGGCAACACCAACCGGTCCGCCGCGCGCGCCACAACGGGATCGTCCGTCAGCACCACGTCCGCGCCCTCGTGTTCGAAGGCCTTGGCGACGGAGCGCAGGTTGCCCGCGCCGTAGTCCAGCAGCACCACCTTCGGCGTCACAGCGCGCCCTTAGTGCTGGGCACCTGGCCCGCGCGGCGCGGATCGAGCGCGGTAGCGGCGTCCAGGGCGCGGGCGGCGGCCTTGAAGGTGGCTTCCACGACGTGGTGCGCGTTGTCGCCGCGCAGGCCGTCCAGGTGCAGCGTGACGCGTGCCTCCATTGCGAACGCGCGCCAGAACTCCGCCGACAGCGCAACGTCGAACTGCCCGATCATGGGCTGATCAATGGGGAGCGGGACATCATAGTGGATGAACGGGCGGCCGCTTACGTCCACCACCGCGCGGGTCAGCGCCTCGTCCAGCGGCACGGTGGCGTCGGCGTAGCGCACGATACCGCGCTTGTCGCCCAGTGCATCGAGGAACGCGCCGCCCAGGACGATGCCGACGTCCTCAACCGTGTGGTGCCCGTCGATGTGCAGGTCGCCGCGGCACTCCACCTCCAGGTCGAACATCCCGTGGCGCGCCAGGGCGTCGAGCATGTGGTCGAAGAAGCCTATCCCCGTCTGCACCTTCGCTTCGCCCGTGCCGTCCAGGTCGATGCGGACGCGGATCTCCGTTTCGCGCGTGCGGCGCCGCCGCTCGCCCGTCCGGCTCATTGCGCTGCCTCCCGCATGATGCCTCGCAGTCCGTTCAGAAATGCGTCGTTCTCCTCCGGCGTCCCCGCGTTCACGCGCAGGCACCGGCCCAGCATGGGGTACTTCGACACGTCGCGCACCAGCACGCCGTGGTCGTGCAGCAGCCGGTCGAACACCTGCGTGTGCGTGATCGCCGGCGCCTCGACGCGAAAGAGGATGAAGTTGGCGGCGCTGGGATACACGCGCAGGCCGGGGATCGCCCCCAGCTCCACTACCAGCCGGTCGCGCTCGGCGCAGATGGCGGCCACCAGCGGGGCCAGCTCGCCGCGGCCGCGCAGCACGTGGGCGGCGGCGCACTCGGAGAAGAAGTTGATGTTGTACGGCAGCTTGGCCTTGTTCACCTCCGCCGTCAGCGCGGGGTCGGCCAGCATGTAGCCGGCGCGCAGCCCAGCCATCGCCATCGCCTTGCTGAAGGTGCGCAGGACCACCATGCGCGGGCGGCCGTCCAGCAGCGGAATGGCGTCGTATCCACCGAACTCCACGTACGCCTGGTCCAGCAGGATGAGCGCGTCCGTCTCGTCGTGCACGCGGTGGATCTCATCCCCCGAGAGCGCGCTGCCCGTGGGGTTGTTGGGCGTGCAGAGGACGACCACCGCGGCGTCCGCCCCGTTCGCGGCGCGGATGATGGCGTCCACGTCGAACCGCATCTCCCCGTCCAGCGGAACGGAGACGGCGGTGCCGCCGTTGACCTCCGTCATCAGCCGATAGAGGGTAAAGGTGGGCTCGGGGATGACGACGGAAACGCCCGGGCCCACGGTGACGGCCAGGACAGACTGGATGAGCTCGTTGGATCCGTTCGCCACTAGGATCCCGTCCCCCGGCCAGCGCGTGGCCTCGGCGACGGCCTGGATGAAGTTGCTGGCAACGAAGGGCGGATAGCGGTTCCACGGCCGCTCGGCCAGCTCCGCGTGGATGCGGTCCTTGATGGCCTGCGGAACGTCGTACGGGCTTTCGTTCTGGTTGAGCTTGATGCGCGGCTCGTACGCTTGCAGGGTGTACGCCCCCAGCGCCCGCACCGACGGCTTTACGCGCCGCAGCGCGGATTCGGCTGAATTCATCGACAGGCTTCTGCTTTCGTCGCTCAAAGGTCCCGCCCCGGTTTCCTTTCCTCGCAAACTGCACGGGAGATGGGGAGAATTCGATCGTGCTTCGGATGATCCGGCGCCGACGGCCGGTGCCCCTCCCCCGGCCCCTCCCCGTTCGTTCCTCACGGAGAGGGGAGAATTCGACCCCGCTTCGACGCACAGAACCCGTCCGACACATCGGACCCGTCCGCGCAGGCGGACATCGCGTTTTCCCAGCTGCGAATTCATTCGCCCCAGGCTTCATTCTGCCCGACGCTACATTCGCGAAGACGAATCCAGACAGTGTCCCTCCACCCCCAAACGAACGGCGGGCGCCGCCGAAGCGCGCCCGTCCGTGGTCCAGCCCGGTGCGGAACGCGCGCGGCTACCGCTCCACGTGGATGATCTGGTCGCGGCGCGTGCCCACGGAGACGTACCAGATGGGCGTCTCCGTAAGCTCCGACAGGCGGTCCAGGTAGCGGCGCGCGTTCTCCGGCAGGTCTTCCCACCGCCGCGCCTCGGCCGTGGACGTCTTCCACCCCGGGAGCGTCTCGTAGACCGGCTCCGCGGCGGCCAGCAACCCCAGGTCGCCGGGAAAGTCGTCCAGCTCCTGCCCTTCCGCGCGGTAGCTGACGGCGATCTGCAACTCGTCCAGGGTGTCGAGCACGTCCAGCTTGGTAACGGCGAGGCCCGTGAGCCCGTTTACGCGCGCGGCGTAGCGGACCACGACGGAATCGAACCAGCCGCAGCGGCGCGGACGGCCAGTCGTCGCGCCGTACTCGCCGCCCAGCGTGCGAACGCGCTCCTGCAGCTCGTCCATGAACTCGGTGGGGAGCGGCCCCTCGCCCACGCGCGTCGTGTACGCCTTCACCACGCCGATCACGTCGTCCACGCGGGTGGGGCCAATGCCCACGCCCAGCGCCGCGCCGCCCGCGGTGGTGTTGGAGGACGTGACGTACGGATACGTGCCGTGGTCCACGTCCAGCAGCGCCCCCTGCGCGCCCTCCAGCAGCACCCGCTGCCCTGCCTTGAGCGCGTCGTGGATCACGCGGCCGGTGTCGACGGAGATGGCCAGCAGGCGGTCGCGGATGGCCATCAGCTCACTCACCAGCGCGTCCGCGTCCACCCGCTCGTCGCTATTCAGCAGCTCCAGCCGCTGGTTCACGCGGGCGGCGGCGCGGCGAAGCTGCTCCTCGGCGCGTGCGCGGTCGCGCAGGTCCGCGAGGCGAATGCCCTGGCGCGCGACCTTGTCCTCGTAGGCGGGCCCGATCCCGCGCCCCGTGGTGCCGATCTTTCCCTTGCCGCGGCTGGCCTCCTGCGCGCGGTCCCACGTCTTGTGGTAGGAGAGCAGCAGGTGCGCGCGGCCGCTCACCCCCACGCGCCCTTCGGCGTCGATGCCGCGCGCGGTGAGCTTGTCGAGCTCGTCGAAGAACTGGAAGGGATCGAACACCACGCCGTTGCCCAGCAGGCAGCGGCGCCGCGGGTGCAGGATGCCGGACGGGATCTGGTGAAGGATGAACTCCTCCTCCCCCACGTGGACGGTGTGCCCCGCGTTGCTGCCGCCCTGGTAGCGCGCGACGACGTCCACCTCTTCGGCGAGCACGTCCACGATCTTGCCCTTCCCCTCGTCGCCCCACTGCGAGCCGACGATCACCACGCACTGGCTTTTCCGGTCCGTCATCGCTTCCGTTCTTCCATCTGTCCGTGCCGCCACGCCGGGACCGCACGCAAAAACGCGGTCCCGACCGCAAGGGTGGGACCGCGCCTGACGTATCCTGTGCGCAATCTGCGCGGGCGCCGGGCGGGTGTCAACCGTCCCCGTCCGGATCGCCGGATGAGCGGGGGACGGGTGTCTCCCACGCGCCCTCAGCTCGTCGATTTCCCGGGAGAGTGTTCAAGATCCTGGTCTTTCAGATATCCGAGGACTGGTTTCCTGAGGGAGCGCGCCTCCAGAACCTCAAGTAAATCAACCGCTTGCGTGCGACCGAAGGATCTCGTCTCGGCCATCGCGGGGCTGGCCACGCGGCACTGATCCAGCCCCCAGGTTCTGCCGGCGAGATCCTTCGGTCGCGCGCAAGCGGTTGTGTGGCTCACGATTCCCCGCGGCGCTCCCTCAGGAAATCGACGATTTTCGCGCGATTGTCCCCTGATCGCCACCTTCCAACTTGCAGGGCGTGCTCCTTCGGCGCGAATTGCTTATCTTCCGCCGTCGTATCCTTTTCCGCAGCGAGCAAGCCTCCGGATGAGCTCCCGTTTCCTTCTTCTTCTCATCGCCCTCGGCGCGTCGGTTCCCGCGGCGGCACAGCATCACAGTGGCGATCCGGGCAAGATGCCGGACGACGCGCCGGTACCGCTGTACACCGAGGCGCTGGGGGCGTGGTCGTGGCCCGTGAGCACCGCGTCGGCGGAGGCGCAGGCGTACTTCAGCCAGGGCGCCAAGCTGATGTACGCCTTCACTCCGCCCACGGCTCGGCGCTCGTTCGAAGAGGCGCGGCGGCGCGACCCCGAATGCGCCATGTGCTGGTGGGGCGAGGCGTGGTCGATGGGCCCGTATCTGAACGGCGCCATGAAACCCGACGACGCACCCGCCGCGTACGCCGCCGCCCATCGAGCGCGCGAGCTGGTGGATGCGCGCGGCACGCCCGTGGAGCGCGCGCTGGTGGACGCGATGCTCACCCGCTACGCCGAGTCGCAGCCGGAGGGCGGTCGCAAGGGGCTGGATTCCGCGTTCGCGGCGGCGATGGAGGGCGTGTACACGCGCTTCCCGGACGACCTGCAGGTGGCGGCGCTGTACGCGGATGCGCTGATGGTGCTGGAGCCGCGCCGCGGAACGTGGCCCATGGACAAGCCGTCGATCGTCCGCATCCACCAGGTGCTGGCGCGTGCGCTGGCGGCGGACGTGGCGCACCCCGGCGTGTGCCACCTGTACATCCACGCCACCGAAACGACGCCCGCCGCCGGCGACGCCCAGACGTGCGCGGACCTGCTGGTGAACGCCATGCCGGGCGCCAGCCACCTGAACCACATGCCCTCGCACACCTACAACCGCGTGGGCCGCTGGAACGACGCGGTGCAGGCGAACATTATCGCGTGGGCGTCGGACAAGCGCGCGGCGGAGGGGACGGCGCTCTCCACCTATCCCACGCACAACGTGCACATGCTGATGTTTGCCGCGTCGATGGAAGGGCAGGCCGCCCGCGCCATCGAAGCCGCGGACGCATACGCCGCCCTCACGCCCACCGGCGACGGCGCGTCGCTGCAGGCGATGGCGCGCGTGCGCTTCGGACGCTGGGACGAGGTGCTGTCGCTCACCGCCCCGCCGCCGCACCCCATCCACCAGGGGCTGTGGGCGTTCGCGCGCGGCCATGCGCACCTGCGGCTGGGACGGGCCGATAGCGCGGCGGCGTACCTGGCGCGCGTGGATTCGCTGGCGCAGAACACGCCGCAGGACATCACCTTCCGCGTGCACACGGCCCCCGCCCTGCTCGGCGTCGCCGGCGGCATTCTGCGCGGGGAACTGCTGCGCGGGGAGGGGCGGATGGAGGATGCGATCGCCGCGCTGGAGCAGGCGGTCGCGCTGGAAGACGCGCTGACGTACGACGAGCCCGAGCCGCTCCCCTTTGCCGCGCGCGACTGGCTGGGCGCGGCGCTGCTGGAAGCGGGCCGCGCGGTGGATGCGGAGCGCGTCTACCGCGCCGCGCTGGCCGACCACCCGCACAACGGCTGGAGCCTGTTCGGCCTGGAG
>DASTVC010000387.1:0-8321 GCA_035759295.1 Longimicrobium sp.
GACGTGCAGATGCCGGAGATGGACGGATTCGGCGTGCTGCAGGCGCTGGGCGGCGACGGGCTGCCGCAGGTGGTGTTCGTGACGGCGTACGACCAGTACGCCATCCAGGCGTTCGAGGTGCACGCGCTGGACTACCTGCTCAAGCCGTACACGCCTGCCCGGCTGAGCGCGGCCGTGCAGCGCGCCGCCCGGCAGATCGCCGCGCCGCGCGCCACCCCCGCCGACCGGCTGGCGGAGCTGCTGGAGCACCTGGAGCGCGAGCGCCGCGACCTGGGCGCGCGGCTGGCCGGCTCGCCCCCTCCGCCCCCCGCGCAGACCACGCGCTTGCTGGTGAAGAACGGGGAGCGGATGTTCTTCGTCCCCGTGGAGACCATCGACTGGCTGGAGGCGGAGGGGAACTACGTGCGCCTGCACTGCGGCCGCGAGGCCCACCTGGTGCGCGCCACGCTCAGCGGGATGGAGGAGCAGCTGGACCCGCGCCGCTTTACGCGCATCCACCGCTCCACCATCGTGAACCTGGACCGGGTAAAGGAGGTGCGCCCCTGGTTCGCGGGCGACTACCTGGTCAAGCTGCACGACGGCTCCGAGCTGCGCCTGAGCCGCCGCTACCGCGACCACCTGCTCTGACCGCCCGCCGCGCGTGGCGGAATTCCCGCCGGCTGACAACATTGTCGTGCGCGGCGTCATCAGAATCAGCGGAGGAGAGCGCGGCGCACCGTGCCGCCGTCCTCCGCTTGCGCGTGAAACGAGCTTTTCCCGGACGTGGAGGATGATGGGGATGATGATGAGGCGCGCCGCGCTGGTCGCGGCGCTCGTGATTTCGGGGCCCGCGGCGGCGCAGGACTCCGCGCAGGTGGCCACGGTGGACAGCACCTGGCAGGAGCACGCGCAGGCCGGCGAGGCGGCGCGCGCGGCCGGCGACTGGGGCGGCTGGCGCTACCACCTGGTGCGGCTGCGCGAAGAGGTGGGGTATCACCCCTCCATCGTCTTCAACCTGGCCCGGGCCGACGCGCGGCTGGGGCGCACGGAAGACGCGCTGGGCTGGCTGCAGGCGTTCGCCGCCACCGGCCTCGTCCGCGACGTGGCGAACGACTCCGCCTTCGCGGAGATGCGCCAGGGACCGGCGTGGACGGCGCTGGCGGAGCGCATCGCGGCCAACGCGCGGCCGGTGGCGAACGCGGAGCCAGGGTTCACGCTCCCCGACTCCGCGTTCATGCCCGAGGGAATCGCGTTCGATCCACGCACGCGGCGCTTCTTCCTTTCCAGCCTGCGCAGCGGGCGCATCCTCTCCTACGCGGTGGACGGGGGATTCGCGGAGCTCGTCCCCGCGGGGCGCGACGGGCAGTGGGCCATGCTGGGGATCGCGGTCGACACGCTCACCCGCACGCTCTGGGCGACCACGCACGCGGCGCCGTACTTCGCCCGGTACGCGGCGGCGGATTCCGGCAAGTCGCAGGTCCTGGCGTACGACCTGGACACGGGCGTCCTGCGCCGCCGCTACCTGCCACCGGACGGCGTGCGCCACCAGCTGGGCGACATCGCCGTCTCGGCGGACGGCGACGTGTTCGTGTCGGATGGGGACGAGGGCGTGGTGTACCGCATCGAGCGGGGCGAGGAAGAGATGGAGGCGTTCGCGCAGGACGAGCTGGCCTCGCCGCAGGGGCTGGTGGTCACCTCCGACGGGCGGCGGGTGCTGGTGGCGGACTACGTGCGCGGGATCGCTTCGCTGGAGCGGGAGAGCGGCGAGCTCACCTGGCTCCCCGTCCCGGATTCCGTGGCGGTGAGCGGCATCGACGGGCTGGTGCGGATGGGGCACCGGCTGATCGCGGTGCAGAACGGCGTGGCGCCCAAGCGCGTCATCGAGCTGCAATTGGACGACGAAGAGCGCCGCATCACCGGCTGGCGGCCGCTGGAGTCCGCCACGCCGCTGCTCACGGAGCCCACGCACGCCGTGGTGGTGGGCGGCGAGGTGTTCTTCGTCGCCGACAGCGGGTGGGACAAGATCGACGACAACGGCCAGCTGAAGCCCGGAATGACGCTGGAGCCCGCCCACGTGCTGCGCCTGGCGGTGCCGTAGGCGCGAGGACACAGTCCCGTCTGCGACGGGGAGGCCCTCACCCCCGACGGCCCTTTTGCTCGTTCCTCGCAACGGGCGTCGACCCCTCCCCCAAACTGCGGCGGAGGGGTGTCTTCGGTTCTTCTGCGTGTAAGGCCCATTCTTTTCTGCCCCGTGCAGCGAGGCCGCGCGGGCGGTACATTGTCGGCGGATGCGCGGGGATCGAATCCGCGCCCCGAGCGCATCCGCATCCAACCGACGAAAATCCGCCTGATGAACTACGACATCAACGTGGCCCCCGACGAGCTGGCGCGGCTGGTGGTGCAGGCCGCCGCGAACGCCGACGCGCAGGGCTACTGGACCGGCACCGGCCCCATCGCCGACGACGCCGTGCAGCACCTGACCCGCTTTCTGGGCCTGCTGCTGGCCGGCGACGACGACATCAACCGCCGCGAGCTGACCGTCTACAGCCACGCGCTGCGCGGCGCCTCGGGGGTGGAGACGTCGCACGACGACCTGCGTGCGGCGGCCATGGAAACCATGGGGATGGCCAACGACCCCGACGCGCTGCACGCGTTTCTGGGCGAGACGCCGGAGTACCTGCGCGCCATCGTGGCCATGGACCGCGAGCGCGGCACCCGCAACGCCGGCCAGGTGGTTACCGCGCTCAGCGGCCTGGGCGTGGCCATGCTCTCGGCCGACGGACGCGAGGCGCTGGAGGAGGACAGCATCTTCACCACGCACCTGAACCACCTGCGCGGCGAGCTGGACGCCCACGGCGTGGGCGTCGAGTAGTCGTACTACCAGATCCGGGACACAGTGTCATTCTGAGGAAGGCGCCGCGCTGAACCTGCGGTTTCCACCGCGGCCCGTGCGCCGACCGAAGAATCTGCCGGATGGGCGCACCGTCCTGTCGGTCACGATGGCTCCGCGCGAGAAGCTCCGCTCGACGGGCCGCGCCGTTGCCGAAGAAGATTCTTCGGTCGGCGCACATGAATCCGTCCGAGAGGAGAGATCACGCGGGCGCCTCGCTCAGAATGACACCGATCCCCATGCGTCGCGTTTCCCGGATTCGGTATACGGCGAGGCGATCCGCATCGTCCGCATCCAACGCAGAGCCCCTCCCGCCGGACCGGCGAGAGGGGCTCTGCGTTCTTCCACAGGCGATGCTCAGGGGGCGCGGCGCGGCGTGGTGGGCCGGGGCTCGGCGCCTTCCTGGAACATGGGCTTGCGGCGCTCCACCATCGCATAGGGGATGAGGAGAAGGAGCAGGGCGCCCGCGAACAGCGGAAGCAGCAGCGCCGGCCGCAGCCAGGCCACCACCGAGGTCACGCCGAGTCCCAGGTTGAGCAGCACCACCCACCCGCTCACCCGCGCGTGGCTCATCCCGCTGCGCACGGCGCGCTGGTAGGCGTGGTCGCGGTGCGCGGCGTACGGCACCTCGCCGGCAAAGGTGCGGCGCAGCAGGGTGACGGTGGCATCGACCACGAACACGCCCAGCAGCAGCACCCACAGCAGCAGCGGCACCTCGCTCCCGTTCTCCGACGCCACCGCCAGCGTGCCGAAGCAGAAGCCCAGGAACCCGCTCCCCACGTCGCCCATGAAGATCTTGGCGGGCGCCCAGTTCCAGGCCAGGAACCCCGCCGTGGCGGCGGCCACCAGGAACGCCACCGACGCCAGCCCCGCGTTTCCGGACAGCAGCAGCAGCGCGCCGCCAAAGACGCCGGCGCACAGCGCCTGCCCCCCGGCAATGCCGTCGATGCCGTCCATGAAGTTGTAGAGATTGGTCGCCCACACGATCCCCAGCACGGCCAGCAGCCCGCCGATGGGCCCCAGGTGCACGTGCCCCGTGCCCACGGAGTACGACGGAAGGCCGCCAACCAGGTAGACCGCCCACCCCGCCGCCAGGCAGTGCACCACCGCCCGCACGGCCGCGTGCACGCCGCGCCGGTCGTCGAGCCAGCCGATGAGCGCCACCAGCCCGCCGCCGCCGATGAACGCGGCCGCCACGTCGTCCTTCAGCACCCCCACGGCCGAGGCCAGCAGGGTGCCGCCCAGCACCAGCAGCACGATGGCCACCCCCCCGCCCCGCGGCGTGGGGATGGCGTGCGAGCTGCGCGCGTTGGGCATGTCGAGGATGGCGTTCGCCAGCGCGAAGCGCCGGATCTGGCCCGTGAGGGCCCAGCTTCCCGCCAGGCTGGCGGCCAGGACCGTAAACAGGAAGGGACTCACGCAGCGGCTCCGGGGCCACGGGATGCACGGTCCCCCGCGGGGGACGGTGCGCGGAAGGCGGGACGCACCCGCTCCGGTGTGGACAGAACGTAACGGTCGCTCACCAGAAGAGTCTCTCCCGAGGGGAGTTGATCGTTTGCCATCAGCGGCGAAAGGCCGCGCTCCGGAGGACTCCCGGGCCCGCCGCCGGGTCCCCGCGCGACAACCATGCCGCGCGGAACACCCATTCTACGTCGCACTACACGATTCGCACCACCGCCGCGTCACTTTCGCCGCGCGAATCCATCGATCTCCACCGCCGGGGTCGTTCGAGACGGCTGGAGGCTGGCGTCGCAGCAGAACGTGTCATTTGGGATGAATCGCACAACTCGCGCCCTTCCCGCCGCCGCCGCCCCTGATCCGCCCACTGCCGCCGTCGCAGACGACCCCCACCACTCCCGATTGTCCCGTAAGGTACGCTTCGATTGCCCCCAGCGCCATGCTCGCGTTTTCGCCACGCGACGCGGATGGATCAGAATAGCCTTGCCGCACTCCGACTGCAACCCGGATCAGGGGCTCGGCTTGCCGCCCGGGAGAGCGGCCGGTAGATTTGTAAGTTTATGCCGGACAACGACACCGCCGCTTTCCGCCGCCGCGCGGGCCCCTGCCCGCGCGGGCGCGGGCCCGGCCGAACCCATACCGACGTCCCGTGAACCGAGGCAGACTTCCCTTTGTGCGCGCCGCCGCGCTGCTGCTCGCGCTGGCGCTGCCGGCCGCCGTGCCCGCGCTTGCGCAGCAGCCGGTGGCCACGCAGGACAGCACGCCGCGCGCTCCGCGGCCGCAGGCCGTGGCCGCCAGCAGCGAGCGCGGGCCCCTGCTGGACGCGCCCATCAGCCGCACGGAGTACCCGCTGGGCCCCGGCGACGTGGTGGACGTGGCCATCTTTGGAGACTACAACGAGGTGTTCAGCATCCCCGTGACGCCCGAGGGATCGCTGGTGGTGCCCACCATCGGCATCGTGCGGGTGCTGGGGCTGAACCTGGACGCGGCCGAAGCGCGGGTGCGGACGCTGGTGGGCCGGTTCTACCGCAACGCCGAGGTGCGCCTGGCGCTGTCGCGGGTGCGCACCTTCAAGGTGTTCGTGGTGGGCGACGTGCCCGAGCCCGGGATGCGCGAGGCCTCGGCGGCCACCCGCGTGAGCGAGGTGCTGGCGCCGGCGGCGAGCCCGGGCGCGGCGGCCGAGGGCGGCCAGGTGGTGCGGCGCAACGTGACGCTGCGCCGCACCGGCGGCGAAGAGCTGCGGCTGGACCTGCGCCGCTTTCTGCAGACGGGCGACGTGGCCAGCAACCCCACCCTGCGCGAGGGCGACGCGGTGATCGTCCCCTCGGTGGACGAGCGGATCGACGTGACGGGCCGGCTGCGCTTTCCGGGGCAGTACGAGTACCGCGCGGGCGAAACGCTGGCCGAGCTGCTGGAAGTGGTCAACGGCGGCGCGGGCTTTCCTTCCAACGCCGCCGACACCGTGCGTCTGGTGCGCTTTGTCGATGCGCAGGCCCGGACCCAGCACGTGTTCACGCGCGCGCAGGCCACGGGCGCGGAGGGGCAGCGCTTCGTGCTGCGGCCGTTCGACGCGGTGTACGTGCCCGAGGTGGGCAACTACAAGGTGCACATGGCGGCCAGCGTATCGGGCGCGGTGATGCGGCCCGGCACCTACCCCATTCGCCAGGACACCACCACGGTGCGGGACCTGGTGGAGATGGCGGGCGGGCTGGCGCCCAACGCCTCGCTGGCCGAGGCCACGCTGCGGCGCACGCAGCTGGCCGCCCCAACCCGCACCTCGCTGGAGAACATTCCCCCGGAGCTGCTGTCCGAAGACGAGCGGCGCCTGCTGCAGGTACGCGCGCACGGCGACGCGGGCACGGTGGTGGTGGACTTCGAGCGCCTGTTCACCGCGGGGGCGCAGGCGCTGGACGTGCCCGTGCGCGCCGGCGACCTGCTGAACGTTCCCGAGTCGCGCAACCAGGTGACGGTGCTGGGCGGGGTGCGCACCCCGGGAATCCTTCCCTACCACCCGGGCCAGACGGTGTCGTACTACGTGCGGCTGGCGGGCGGATACAGCCGCAACGCCGACGCCAGCGACGTGCGGGTGCTCAAGGCGCGGCAGGGCACGCCCATGCACTGGCGCGACGTGAAGGAGCTGGAGCCCGGCGACACGGTGATCGTGCCCTTCCGCGAGCGGCGCGGCTGGCTGTCCACGCTGCAGAGCGTGCAGGCGGTGATCTCCACCGTCAGCGGAATCCTGCTCGGCATCATCGCCATCCGGCAGCTCTGATCGACGGCATCGCACGGGAATAAAGGAGGGGGCGCCGGATTTCGATCCGACGCCCCTTTCTGTTGCTCTGCGTGTATGGTTCTGGTTTTTGAAGCTCGCTGTCATTCTGAGAGAGGCGCCGCGCGACACCGTCTTCCCGCTCGAGGCGCTGTGCGCCGACCGAAGAATCTTTATCGGGAACGGGTGGGGCCTCTCGCGCCGGGGCCGGCGTAGCCGACACGATCGTGCGCCCATCGTAGAGATTCTTCGGTCGGCGCACAGGCAAGGTTGCGACTGGAAAGTCCAGAGCGCGCGCCTCCCTCAGAATGACACCATCCGCCGGGCTCCCGAATCCGCAAAGAACTGTGCCCGGAAGATCACTGTCATTCTGAGGAAGGCGCCGCGCGACACCGTCTTCCCGCTCGAGGCCCTGTGCGCCGACCGAAGAATCTTTATCGGGAACGGGCGGGCCTCTCGCGCCGGAGCCGGCGTAGCCGACAGGATCGTGCGCCCATCGTAGAGATGCTTCGGTCGGCACACAGGCGATGGAGCAGCCGGATAGGACGGAGCGCGCGCCTCCCTCAGACTGACACCGTCCGCCAGACGTCGATCGATGCTTTTCGGGATCCGGGATGATGGGCAGGGATACGAGAAAGGGCCGGCGCAGGTGGCCGGCCCTTCTCATGGACAGCGGTTGGACCGCGCGTCAGTACATCGCGTAGATGAACGGCGACACGTCGGGGGACTGCTCGTCCGCGGGGCGGGCGAGGGAGGCGGCCAGCTCCAGCAGCGGGTCTACCAGCGCCACCAGCTCCGGGTGCTCCGCCCACATCTCGCGCAGGCGGGCGGCCGTGGCGGCGGGATCCACCGAATCCAGGTAGTCGCCGGCGTCGTCGCGGCGGCGCCAGTAGGTGGGCGCGTCCGCATCGGGGCCGAGCGGAAAGAATTCCACGCCGCGGGCCCGAAGGGACGAGGCGGCGGGCACCAGGTGCTCGCCGAAGAACGCCTCCAGGCGCGCGCGCGGCTCGTCAGTCGAGCTCATATTCCTGCCTCCACGATTCGTCGTCGGGCACCGGGGGCTGCTGGTCCTTGACCAGGATGCAGTCCTCCAGCACCAGCATGTCCATCTCCGTGCGCATGAAGCAGCGGTAGGCGTCCTGCGGGGTGCAGACGATGGGCTCGCCGCGCACGTTGAACGAGGTGTTCACCACCACGCCGCACCCGGTCATCCGCTCGAACTCGGCGATCAGGGCGTGGTAGTCGGGCTTGTCGTCGGGGTGCACGGTCTGCACGCGGGCGCTGTAGTCCACGTGCGTGATGGCGGGCACGTCGCTGCGGGACTGCCGCACCACGGGGAGCAGGTCCTCGTCCCCCTCCGGCAATTCGAAGGGAAGCCGGCGCTCCTCGCGTACGGGCGCCACCAGCAGCATGTACGGGCTTTCCTCGTCCAGCTCGAAGTAGTCCGCCGCGCGCTCCGCCAGCACCGAGGGCGCAAAGGGGCGGAACGACTCGCGGTACTTGATCTTGAGGTTCATCACCACCTGGGTCTCCGCGCTGCGCGGATCGCCCAGGATGGACCGCGCGCCCAGCGAGCGCGGGCCGAACTCCATCCGCCCCACCGCGTAGCCGACCACTTTCCCCTCCGCCAGCGCGCCGGCGACCACCTTCGCCCGCTCACCCTCGTCCACGGCGCGGTAGGGGTACGAATGGCGGTCCAGGAACGCGCGCACCTCGCCGGGGCCG
>DASTVC010000388.1:0-22975 GCA_035759295.1 Longimicrobium sp.
CACGGCGTCCACGCCCGCATCCTGCAGCGCCACGGCCTCGCGGACGGTGGTGGCGGTGCCCATCAGGAACACGCCGCGCCCCCGCAGCGCATCCAGCACCGGCGCGTCGGGGATGCCGAAGGTCCAGCTGAACGCCGGCACCTCTTCATCCAGCACCACCTCCACCTGCGCATGGAAGTCGGGGAGCCGGGGCGGGTCGCGCGGCGGCGGATCGATGCCCAGCGTCTGGTGCCAGCGCGCCAGCAGCCGCAGCATGGGCTCGGGGTCCGCGGCGCCGTCCGTGGGTCCGCCGGCGAACAGGTTCACGGCAAAGGGGCGGTCCGTAAGCCGCCGCGTCTGGCGGATGGCGTCGCGCACCTGCTCCGGCTGCAGGTACGCCGCGCCCAGCGAGCCCAGCCCGCCCGCGCTGCAGACGGCGGCCGCCAGCGCCGGCGTGCCGGGGCCGCCCCCCAGCGGCGCCAGGACGAGCGGATGCGCCACCCCCAGCCGCCGCGCGAACCCGGTCCAGCCGCTCATCCCCGTCATCGCGTTTCTCCCGGCTCCGTGTGCGGATGGAGGGGCCACGAAACAGCATCACGCGGAGGCGCGGAGGAACCGATGAGGCGCGGGAGAGCTTGGTGTCCTCTCCGCGCCTCTCGCTTCACCTTCGCGCCTCCGCGTGAAATCATCTTCCCCTCAGTGCACACGGAACCCCGAGAACCGGTATCGCTCCGTCAATCCGGGACCGCGGCGTCGCGCAGGCGGCGGTGGCGGGCCTGCTGGATGGAGGCTTCGCGC
The DNA here is from genome assembly GCA_035759295.1 of Longimicrobium sp. Taxonomy (GTDB): domain Bacteria; phylum Gemmatimonadota; class Gemmatimonadetes; order Longimicrobiales; family Longimicrobiaceae; genus Longimicrobium. The sequence continues at coordinate 778 of DASTVC010000388.1, forward strand.
GCCTCGTCCAGGCGGTTCAGGCGGGTGAGCAGGGCGATCAGGCGCTCGTAATCCACCGCCAGCACGCGGTGGTTGGGGTTGGGGCCGTTCTCCTCCACGCGGATGCCGGCCTGCAGCGCGTCCGCCGCCTCCCACTCGCGCCCCATCGACAGCAGCGCGTCGGAGAGCGCCAGGTGGTAGCGCACCTCGTTGGGCATGTTTTCCACCGCCAGCCGATAGCGGTCCGCCGCATCCGCCCAGCGGCTCTGGCGGCCCAGGCGCACGCCCTCATCGTAGGCGCGGCGGGCGCGCTGCATCCGCTGCACCGCCTCTTCCGCGGGGGAGATGGCGGCGGCGGGCGGCGCTGGCGGCGGGGCGGGGGGCGGCGCCACGGGCTGGCGGGGATAGCACGCGGCCAGCGCCAGCGGGGCCAGGACGATAAGGATGCTGCGTACCTGCATGAGAGCCTGCGATCCCTGCGCGTGGGGGTGAACGGCCAAACACTACCGCGGGCGTCCTACCCCGTCAATCGGCCAGTGTGGCGTCACTCCGCGGCGCCCTTCGCCCGCAGGCGGTCGATCACGGGCTGGTGCCCCCGCTCGCGCGCAAAGTCGATCGGCCGGTGCCCGTCGTCCGCGGCGGCATCGGGATCCGCGCCGCGCTCCAGCAGCAGGTCCACGATCTCGGTCTTGCCGCTCTGCGCCGCCGCGTGCAGCGCCGTGTATCCCCCGTGCTGCCGCGCGTTCACGTCCGCCCCGGCATCCACCAGCCGCCGCACGCCGTCCGCCGCCATGGGACCGGCCAGCGCGGCGTGCAGCGGCGTGTTGCGCATCTGGTTGATGGAGAGCGCGTTGGGGTCCGACCCGCGCTCCAGCAGCAGCCGCACCGCCTCCGCGTGCCCGAAGAAGCCGGCCAGGTGCAGCGGCGTCCACCCGTCGTGCGTAAAGCGGGTGATGAGGCCCGGCTCCGCGTCCAGCGCCGCGCGCAGGCGGTCGGCGTCGCCCAGCGCGGCGGCCTCCACGCCGTCCGGCTGCCGGCCGTGCGCCAGCATGAGCTCCGCCAGGTCGCGGCGGCCATGGTAGAGCGCGATCATCAGCGGGCTGTCGCCGCCGTCCTCGCGCGCGCCGGCGGCCTGCGGATCGGACTCCAGGATCGTCCGAAGCCCGTCCGCATCCCCCGCCTTTACCGCCTCGATCATCCGCGTCGCCACGCTCATCGCCCTCGCTCCTGTGGATCATCCATCTTGATTCGTTAGCAAAACTAAGTATACTGTAGATCATGAGCGATACGGACGCAAGACTTTCGGATGCGGGGGATGCGGACGCGCGGGCGGAGCGGCTGGCGGACCGCCTGCACTCGGCCAGCATTCACCTGCTGCGCCGCCTTCGCCGCCAGGACGATGCGTCGGGGGTTACCGCGCCGCACCTGTCGGCGCTGTCGGTGCTGGTGTTCGGAGGCGCACGGACGCTGGGGGAGCTGGCGCAGGCGGAGCAGGTGCAGCCGCCGTCGATGACGCGCATCGTCCGCAACCTGGAGCGCGACGGGCTGGTGGAGCGCGAGCCGCACCCCGACGACCGCCGCTCCATCCGCCTGCGCGCCACCGACGCCGGCCGCCGCCTGCTGGAGGAGGGCCGCGCCCGCCGCGTCCACTCCCTCGCCGACCGCCTGCACGCCCTCTCCCCGGACGAGCTGGAGTGCCTGGAGCGCGCCGCGGGGCTCATCGAGGCGATCGTGCGGGAGTAGCAGCCCCCCTCCACCCCGGAGCCGGCCCCCTCCGGGCCGGCACCACCGGCCCACCTCCCCCGAAACTGCCGGGGGAGGTTGACTGCGCGCGACAGGCTGCCGAAGCGGGATCGAATTCTCCTCTCCCCCTGCAGTTCGGGGGGGAGAGGCCGGCAGAGGGGGGGCGGCGTGCGGGCGCAGCATTTCCTTCGACGAACCGTGATCCGACCAAACAACCCCTCCCCCGCAGTTTGGGGGAGGGGTCGCCAGCCGTCGCGAGGAACGAGCGAAAGGCCTGGCGGGGGTGAGGGCCCCGCGGTCCCCGCCCTACTTCTCCACGATCAGCGCGGTGACCATCCCGAACATTCCGCTGGGCGCCTCGGCGTGGGGAAGGATGTGGCAGTGGAAGGCCCACACGCCGGGGTTGTTGCAGTTCACGATCACGTCCCACCGCTCGCCGGGCGCCACGTTCAACGTGTCGCACTTCCAGGGCGCCGGCTGCGGCCAGCCGTCCTTGTCGATGACGGTAAAGTGCATGCCGTGCAGGTGCATGGGGTGAATCATCATCCCCTCGTTCATGAAGCGGATGCGCACCTTCTGCCCCAGCTTGGCGACGACCGGCTCCGTGGCCGGAAAGCCCTTGCCGTTGATGGTGTAGCCGTGGCTGCCGTCGTTGATGATCATCACGTAGTCCACGTCCACGTGCTCGATGGCCCGCTTCTGCCGCGGCTCGATGATGAACGCGCCCAGCAGCCCCTTGCCCACCTGCTCGGCGGCGTTGTGGTGCGAGTGGTACATGTGCGAGCCGGGGTTGGGCGCCGTGAATTCGTACGTGTACGTCTCCCCTGGCTTGATGGGCGGCTGGGTGAGGAAGGGCACGCCGTCCTGGTCGTTGGGCACCTCCACGCCGTGAAAGTGCACGGCGGTGGACTGCTCCATCTGGTTGTGGACGACCACGCGCACCCGGTCACCCTCGCGCACGCGGATCTGCGGACCGGGCACCTGGCCGTTGTAGGCGAACGCGTCCACGCGCTTGCCGGGCTCCGTCTCCCACTTCATGGCCGCGGCGGTCAGCTCGAAGATCTTCACCCCGTTCTCGATGCGCGGCTCCATGGGCTGGTTTCCCTTGCCCTCGGTCCTGGCGGGGAAGGACTTGATGCCGGCTTCGTGGTGCGCGTCCATGGCGTCGGCCGCGGCGCGGACCTCGGCGGGGGTCTTTGGATGCGGGGCGGTGGTGCCGCCGCTGGCGTTGCTGTCGTTGGCGCTGCCGCCGTGGCTCATCCCCGTCGCCGCGGTACCGGCCGCGGGCGCGGCGGCCTTCGTCTCGGCGCCGTTGCCGCAGGCCGCCGCCACCACCGGCACGGCCAGCCCCAGCGCCGAAACGCGCAGAAAGTCGCGCCGCGAGGGCGTGGCGGCGATCACGGGAGTATCGGTCGGTGTGCTCATGGCTGTGTGGCTTTCGCGATCAGGGTTCTCGCGCGCGGTCCGTTCCGCGCCGCGACGCCCGCCGGCTTTCCGGGCGACGCGGAAACCTACCTGTGCCAGCCCCCCGCCTCTGTAGGGCGGCGCACGGAACGGACGCGGGGGAACGGATGCATTTCCACCCCTCATCCACCTAGCTGCGCCCCACCCTGCTGTGGGGGATGTTCCGACAGATACGGAAAACAGCTCCGCGACGCAGAGAAGCCGAGGCTCGTACCGATTCTTCGGATTCCGTGTGTAGTCCAGCCCGGGACGATGAACGCAGAGAGCGCAGAGAAGAAACGAGAGAGCGCAGAGGACTGACAAACCGGTGTCCTCTGCGCTCTCTTCTTCGAACTCTGCGCTCTCTGCGTTCAATCCTGTTCGATCCTGCACACCGAAGTGGAGGATCCGGTATCAGACGCCGCTGCCCAGCCTGAGCTCTCCGTCGGGGATTTTCTGTGGGTCCGGTGGCGCGGCGCCCAGCAGCGATCGCGTGCGGATCGCGATCTCCGCCATCTGCTGTTCGCGCTCCAGCCCCCACCCCGGCAGGCGCAGCGCGTTGTACGCCAGCGCCCCGCCGCCCATGAACGCCATCATGACCGGGATGAAGAGCAGCTCCGACATCCCGCTCCCGACCAGAATGATCATCAGCCACACGAGCGCCGTCACAAGGCCGATGCCGCCCATCTGGTTGAGCCCCATGGCGTCGCCCTTGGTGGTCTTGAGCCGCAGGCGGTAGCCCGTGGGGGTGGGCTCCACGTACGCCTGCAGGTTTCCGTTGGCCCACATGCGGACGTCCCCCTGCGACTGCTCGCGCCCCCGTGCGCCGAACGTTTCACGCAGGTCGGCGACGATCATCTCCCACTCGCGGTCGGTGGGCGCGCGCGGCAGGTCTACCGTCTGGCCCACGGAGACCAGCATCCCCAGGTTCTTGCGGCGAACGGCGCCGCGCCGCAGCTCGATCGCGGCGGCGGCCTCGGCGATGCGCTCCGGCGCCAGCCCCGCCTCGCCGCCGATGGACTGCAGCTCCGCCAGCGTGAACCCCTCCGCCCGCGAAAGCGCGGTGGAGGGCACCGGCCGCGCCGCGGCTTCGAAGATCTCCGCGACCTCGTCTTCGCGGTACGTCCGCTCGTCGGGCATTTCTCAGGCTACCTTCGGTGGATGGACCCGCACGCACGCATCCAGCCGTCAAATATCGGGGCCCGCGTCGGCATCTCCAGATCCCGCGGGCGGGCTAGGCTGGCGTGCGTCCCGGACGATACGGCCGGGCAGAGGAGGAAGATTCCGCCGGCGTCTACCCCTGCGATGCACGCCACTGTGCCGCCCTGCGGTCCACCTGCTGGATGAAGCCGTCCTTGCCATCCATGTACGCGTCGGCGCTAGTCGGATGCTCCGCCGCCAGCCTCTGCTTCAACTCGCTGTACCGCCGTGCGTCCGCGGGATGGACGATCATGTAGTCGCGGAACGCCAGGTGGCGCGCCACCTCTCCCGAGCCAGCCCGGAACACGTGCACGTGATGCGTCCGGATTCCGTCCTGATCGTCCTTGCGAAAGTACCGTCGGCCGGGGATGCCGTATTCGCCCATCACCTGGTAGCCGAGTGCCTCCATCGCCGCGCCGCGCCCATCTACCGCGGCAATGTCCCTGACCTCGACCAGCAGATCGATGATCGGCTTGGCGTGGATGTCCGGGATCGCCGTGCTGCCGATGTGGTGGATCGCCACGACGTTTTCCCCCAGCGCGGCGGTGATGTGCTTCGATTCCACCTCGAACGCGTCGCGCCAACGGGGGTCGTGCGGGACGACTTCTACCTTGTTCATCCGGATAACCTGCGTTGACTTCCTCAGGGAGCGCCACGCGAAATCTGAAGCAACACAACCGCTTGCGCGCGACCGAAGGACCTCGCCGGCATCACCGGGGGGCTGGCTCCTACGCTCGACGGCTGGCCCCGCAGCGGCGGAGAGGAGGTCCTTCGGTCGCGCGCAAGCGATTGTGTGGATTGAAGTTCTCTGTGGCGCTCCCTCAGGAAGTCAACATTTCGGGTCAGGGGTTTGGCAACACACGCTGAGCTTCAGAATGACAGCGATCCGCCTTCCTTGCTCCGTACGGTACAGGAAACCACGGAATTCGTGTCAGATCGGCGCGGACTCGTCGCGCAGGCGGATGCCGGTGCTGGCTTCGCCGCAGGTGCCGTCGGCGAGCAGGGCGTCGAGGGCGGCGCCGATGGCCTCTTCCAGCTTGGCGTTCAGGCGGGTGAAGCCGAGCAGCGCGCGCACCTCGCCCATCAGCTCCTTGCGCGGCAGGCCTCCGCGAGCGCGAAGGACGGCCAGCGCGGCCTCGCGGTACTCTTCGGGGGCGATGCGCTCGGCAGGGATCTTCGTGTCGCGGCGCGAGCGGACGGTGACGGCGCCGTCAGGGGCCCAGATGAAGCCGCCGCGGCGTGAAAGGATGCCCTGCGCGGCCGCCGCGTCGATGGCGTGCGTGATGTGCGCGGTGATGCGCGAGCCCGTGCGCGCGAGCCCCCACATGGCGGCGACGCGCGCCTCCACGTCATCCACGTGCACGGGCGCCTCGGCATCCACCACCTCGCGAAGGGCGGCCAGCAGCAGCGACTGCGGCGCCGCGAGGATGTCGGTGCCCGCGTAGCGCGGGGTGACATCCGTCATCTCGTACGGCGCGACGGGGATCTCCGCGGGCTCGTCCTCCGAGGCCGGAGGCGGCGCGGAGGCGGCGGCGTCGGCATCGCTGACGATCTTTTCGATGCGCACCTGCTCGCGCTGCTCGGCCTCCAGGCGGCGCGTCTCGGCTGCCGCTTCCTGCTCGGCTGCGGTCTGGCGGGAGTGGATGCGGGATGCCTCGATCAGCTTCATCAGCCGCTCGATCTGGCCCTCGCGGTCCTTGAACCAGTCGGTAGACCACAGGCGGTGGATCTGCCAGCCGCGCGCCTCCAGCACCTGCTGCCGCAGCCGGTCGCGGTCGCGCGCGGTCTCGCTGGCGTGGTAGGCCACGCCGTCGCACTCGATGCCGCAGACGTAGCGGCCCGGCATCTCGTCATCCACCACCGCCATGTCGATGCGGTACCCCGCCGCGCCCACCTGCGCCTGCAGCGTGACGCCGCGCCGCGTGAGCTCCTCCATTACCTGCCGCTCGAACTCACTCTCCGCGTCCGCCGCGAGCGTGGCGCCGGCGCTCTGCAGCGTGCCGCGCTCGGCGTAGAGCAGAAACTCGCGCAGCAGCGCGGGGCCACGCGAGGTGGCGGATGAGGGGTTGATGTCGTCGCCCTTCATCGACGAAAAGACCACCATCCGCCGCCGCGCGCGGGTAGTGAGCACGTTCAGGCGCCGCCAGCCGTTTTCGCCGTTGATGGGGCCGAAGTTGTAGCGCAGCCGCCCGTCGCGCCCCTTGGCGTAGGTAACGCTGAGCAGGATGACGTCGCGCTCGTCGCCCTGGATGTTCTCCAGGTTCTTGACGAAGAACGGCTCGGCGCGGTCGCGGGCAAAGAACGGCTCCAGCGACGGATCCTGCCGGCGGCGCAGCTCCAGCTCGTCCTGGATGGCCAGCTGCTGACGCAGGTTGAAGGTGCCCACGCCCAGGCTTACCTCCGGCTCCGTCTTCGCGTGGCGGACGACCTCATCGACCACCCGCCGCGCCTCGACCGCGTTGAGGCCCTTCCCCTCGTACACGCCGTCGGGAACGTACTCGAAGGAGAGGCCGCTGGCGCCGCTGGCCGCGTCCACGCTGGGAAAGGTGAACAGGTCCGCGTCGTAGAACGACACGTTGCTGAAGGTGATGAGCGACTCGTGTGCGCTGCGGTAGTGCCAGCGCAGCCGCGTCTTCGGCACGCCCGCGCCCAGGAACTCCTCCAGCACGCTCTCCGTGTCCTCGAACAGGGGCGTGCCGTCTTCCCCCAGCTCCGCCGTGGCCTGGCCGCTCATCACCGAGAAGAAGTTGGTCGGCGGCAGCTGGCGCGGGTCGCCCACGACGACCAGCCGCGCGCCGCGGACGATGGACCCGACGGCGTCTTCCGATGGCAGCTGGCTGGCCTCGTCGAAGATGACGACGTCGAACGAGGGCGCGCCGCCGTCCAGCAGCTGGGCGACGGTCAGCGGACTCATCATGAAGCAGGGTTTGATGGCCCGAATGGCGGGGCCCGCCTCGCGCAGCGTGCGGCGCAGCGGGGCGTGGCGCCGCTCGCGGGCCATCTGCGCCTGCAGAAAGGGCATCGCCGCCTTGGCCGCAGGCTCGCGCAGCCGCGCCTGCACCGCGTCACGCAGGCGACCGACCAGCGCGTCGCGGTTCTCGCGCAGCACCGCCTGGTCCAGCTCACGGAACTCGGCGACGCGCTGCTCGTGCGGCATGGTGGCGAACTGCCGCAGCGGCTCGCGCTCCTGCACGGCGGCGGTGACCCACTTCTGGTGAAAGGCGCGGCGAAACGCGTTCGGCAGGTCGGCGAAGGCGATCTCGCCGGCCAGCGCCGGGGCCAGCAGCTCGGCGGCGACGCCGGCGGCCACCTTCGCTCGCACCAGCTCGAACGCGGCCCAGCGCGGCGCCGTCATCAACCCCGTCTCCAGCGACGCCGCGCGCTCCGCGATCTCCGCCAGCGGCGCGGGCTGCAGGTAGTCCGCCGGCCACTCGGCGAGCGTGCGGAGGCCGACGAGCGCGCCGGTGGCGGCTTCGGAGGCGATGCGGAGTGCGTCGGCGAGCGGAACGTCGGGATGCGGCTGCGTAGCCAGCTCGGCGGCGGCCTCGGCCAGGCGGCTCTCCACGCAGAGGGTGCGATACTCCACCACCCAGCGCACGTATCCATCCAGCGCATCCCAGTCCGACGCCTCCCCCTGCCACAGCGCGCCGAACAGCTCGCGCCCGACGGGATCCAGCGCGTGCAGCGTGGTCCGCTCGCGCTTCAGCTCGTCGATCCGCCGCATCTCCGCCGCCTGCTCGGTCAGCGAGCCGGTGAAGGAGGGCTGCCGGTACGCCATCCACCGGCGCTTTGTCGCGCGATGCTTTCCGCTCAGGAAGTTGAGGAAGCGGAAGGGGCTGGCCTCCTTTTCCTCGATGAACTGCGCGTCGGCCTCGTGGTCCTGCTGCAGTGCGTCGGGGGTGAACCAGTGCGTCAGGCGGCGATCCAGCTCGCTCACCCGGCGGCCGCGCGCGATGAGCTCCACGGCCTGCCGCGGCGGTGCGTTCCATTCCGCGCTGGTCAGCACGCCCAGCGGCGCGCCCGGCGAACGCGCGAGGACAGCCGCCACACGCACCGCGGTGTCCACGTCGGCAAAGGTGCGCAGCGGCGGCAGGCGGAGCGCGGCGGATACGGCGACCGCCTGATCCATCGTCTGCGCCAGCGCGGCGCGGAGGTCCGCGATCAGCGTGCGCGCATCATCCAGCTCATCCTCTGACCAGAGCGTGCGCCGCGAGTCGCGCCACGGGTGGTTGCGCACGTCGCCGGTGTCATCCGCCGCCTTCGCCAGATCCCCTAGCGCGCGCACCGCCTCGTCGAACTGCTCGCGGGTGACGGTGGTGATCGGCTTCTCCAGCTTGATGCGCGGCGCGTCGCGCAGCGCCATCAGCTCGCCGAAGCCGCGGTACGGCGTAAAGCCCGCGGGGCCGTACGGCGTGTGCACCGCCTCGGCGTATTCCGTAAGGGTGTGGCGCACGCCGGCCAGGCGGCCCGCGACCGGCTCGCCCGGCTTGGGCCGCTGGAGCGAGGCGTCGAGCGAGCGGGCGATCTCCTTGACCACGGCGCGCTTGTTGGCCTTGGTGCTGTGCATCTCCAGGCAGAAGTCGCCCAGCCCGGCGCGCACCAGCCGCTCGTGCACCACGGAGAGCGCCGCCATCTTCTCCGCCACGAAGAGCACGGACTGGCCGCCGTCCAGCGCCTGCGCGATCAGGTTGGTGATGGTCTGTGACTTTCCCGTCCCCGGCGGCCCCTCCAGCACCAGGTCGTGCCCGCGCGACACGGCGGCGATGGCGCGCAGCTGGCTGCTGTCGGCATCCACCACCTGCGCGGTGGTCTCGGGCGCGAAGTCGGCGTCCAGGTCCATCTCGCGCACGTCGTCGGGGAGCGCGGCAAAGCCCTCTCCGGTGCGCGTGACCAGCCGGCGGACCAGGCGGTGGCCGGCGAACGCGCCGCCGTTGGCCTCCAGGTCCTTGTACATCACGAACTTCTGGAACGCGAACAGGCCCAGATAGATCTCGGTCGTCACCTGCCACGCCGCCTGTGTCTTCACCGCCTCCGTCACGCCCGCCAGGAACGCCTGCAGGTCGTAGTCGTCCGGGATCTCGGCGGGGTCGGGGAGCAGCGGCAGCGCGATGCCGAAGTCGCGGCGCAGGTGCTCGGCCAGCGCGGGGTTCAGGATGTAGTCGTCGTCCGTGACGGAAAGCGTGTAGCCCGCGCCGGCCGAGGTGCGCGCCAGCGCCACGGGAAGCAACACCAGCGGCGCGCGGAACACCTGCTCGGAATCCTTCGATTCCGTGTAGTGCAGCATCCCCAGCGCGAGGAAGAGCGTGTTTACGCCCTGCTCTTCCTGCGTTTCGCGCGCCTGCTCCTCGATGCGCCGCAGCGATACGTCCAGCTTGTCGGCCGGCGACGTGGTCTGCAGCACGTCGTCGCGGTGCTTCGTGGCCAGCCTGTCCGCGGCGTACGGCGCGAACTCCGCGGCCGCCGCCAGCGCCTCGTCATCCCCAGCCAGGTCGTCGAACCCGCCCGCCGCCGCGTCGTCGGCCGCGGGTGTGGGCGCGGCGGGATCGGTGGATACGGACGCGACCGCCGGAGGTAGCGCGGCAGGGTCAGTGGATGTGGACGCGGCGGCCTCGGCAGCGTCAGTCGCGAATGGCCCAGGAGCGGACGCATCAGCCAGCGGCGCCTGCGCGGAATCCTCGGAAACCGAGGGATTCACCGCAGAGACATTCGCGAAGTCCACCCCAGGAGCGAATGAATTCGCCGCTGGAACATCGCGAAGTCCGCCTTCGCGGACTGTGTCGTCCGGGTTTGGTGGCGTGATGGACGCAGCCGTCGCGTCCGAGAGCAGGTCGCCCTGGACAGATGCCGACGATTGCGGCGCGGCGGGCGGCGTTGCGGTAGACGGGGGCGGTGGGGGGAGGATGGATGACGTGTCCGCCGCGGCCGCGCGGTCGGCGGGTGCGGCAACGACCGGCGACGAGGGGGCGGATTCCTGGTCGGCGGGTGTGCCCGCGGAGGATGCGGTTTCGGGGGATGCGGGCGCGGGGGGCTGGGCGGCGGCGAACTTCATCCGCTTCTCCAGCAGGTACAGGCGCCGGAAGACCTCGGCCGGCTGCTCGTCCACGATGGCGACGGTGGACGCGCGCGTCATGCGGAAGTTGAGCGCGCGGTTGCGCTTGCTCAGGTCCAGCAGCTTGCGCTTCCAGTTGTCCAGCGCCGCCGCGATGCGGGCATCGTCCGTGGACGCGGCGGGGGTCTGCGTGTCGCTCATGTGTAGCTGCGGAGGGGGACGTGGCCAGCGCGGCGGTGTGCCCGGGGAAAATGCGTTTGTGGAGGGGCGGGAGACAAGCGGGGCAGAGGCCCTCACCCCCGACCAGCCTTTCGCTCGTTCCTCGCGACGGCGGTCGACCCCTCCCCCAAACTGCGGGGGAGGGGTGGTGTGAAGCACCTTCCGGAGCGGGATCGAATTCTCCCCTCTCCGTGAGGAACGAACGGGGAGGGGCCGGGGGAGGGGCACCCCGCGGGCGCAGTTCGATCTCTGCCACTGCAGTAGGTTCAATCCTATCCGCCAAACCCATCTACGTTCCTGCTTTAACTCACCTTAAAACCCTACACCGCAACGACGTGGCGCGACTCGCCGTGGGGCGCGCCGCAACAGGGTGTCTCGAAACGGGACAGGGCGGAGACAAACGTTCCCCATCCCTCGATTCGCATAAACCGCCCAACCACAACGACTAAGCTTCTGCCGCAAAGCCGCGTTCCATCCGGTCTCCGTGTTGCCTTGGGAGATGCCGAGACGCCGGCCCCTGGCGACCCGCACACCGCGGGCGATCCGGCGTTTGCAGCAGAAGGAGGCTGGATGCAGTTGAGGTTGCTTGTCGCCGTGGGGCTGGCCGCGGCGGCGGCCGCATGCGGAGGCGGGGGCGCGGCTCCCGTGACCGGCGGCGGCGGAGAGACGGAAGCGCTGGGGTCGGTCTCGCTGACCCACCCCGAAGGCGCGGCGCCGGTGGGCGATACCATGATCCTGGTCGTCGAGGCGCGCGACGGCGCGGGCCAGCCGGTGGCCGGCATTCAGCCGACGTTCACCAGCAGCGATCCCACGGTGGCGACGGTGGACGCGGCCGGGGTGGTGCGTGGCCTCAAGGCGGGCGCGGCCACCATCACCGCCTCCGTCACGGTGGGCGGGGTGACGAAGACGGCCACCTTCAGCGTGGCGATCCTGGCATCGACCACCCCGCCGGCCGGCGCCATCGCCGCGTTCGCGCTGAACCCGGCCACGGTCACGCTGGCCCCCGGAGGCACCGCGCCGCTGGAGACCGTGGCCACCGACGCCGCCGGCGCCCGCGTCACCACGCTGCCGCAGGTCGCGTGGGCGGTGCAGGACGGCGCAAAGGCCAGGATCTCCGCCGGCGTCGTCACCGCCCTCGCGGCGGGCGCCACCACCGTCACCGCGTCATTCACGGCGGATGGAAAGACGTGGACGGCGAGCGCCAACGTCATCGTCACCGCGCCCTCCACGCCCACCGCGCCGGCCAGCGCGACGGTGCAGGGGGTGGAGGATGCGTTCTCCCCGTCCGCCGTCACCATCGCGGCCGGCGGCACGGTGACGTGGACCATGGTGGATGAGGAGCACGACGTCACCTGGACGGGCGCCGCGCCCACGGGCGGCAACATCGGGCGCATCGACCGTGGCCGGTCCGTCAGCCGCACCTTTCCCACGGCGGGCACCTACGCCTACACCTGCAGCCGCCACGACGGCAAGCACGGCGGCACGGTGAGCGTGCAGAGCGGCGGCGCGGGTGAAACGCCGGTGCTCACGGCCGTCGTCATCTCCCCCGCGAGCCCGTCCGTGGCGGTCGGCGCCACGCTGCAGCTCACCGCCACGCCGCTGGACCAGGGCGGTCGGACGATGGCGGGCCTGGCCGCCGCGCAGTGGTCCACGGCGAACGCGGCCACGGCGACGGTCAGCGCGACGGGCGTGGTCACCGGCGTCGCGGCGGGGACGGTGGGCATCACTGCCCGCATTACCCAGGGCGGCACCACCCGCGAGGCGACGGTGAACGTGACCGTCGGCGGCACCACCACGCCGCCCTCGCCGCCGACGACCGCGACCGTCACCACGCCGGGAACCAGCTTCAGCCCCGCGGCGGTCACCATCCGCGCGGGCGGCACGGTGACCTGGCAGTTCACGGGGAGCACGCGGCACAACGTCACCTTCAGCGGCACCGCGCCCACGGGCGGCAACATCCCCGACACCGACGCGGGCGGCACGGCGCAGCGCACCTTCGCCACGACGGGCACGTACGCCTATTCGTGCACGCGCCACTCGGGGATGAACGGGACGGTGACGGTGCAGCCGTAGGGAAGTGCGTGAGTGCGTGAGTGCGAAAGTGCGAAAGTGCGAAAGTGCGAAAGTAGGTACGAAGGTACGGAACGAGGGATTGATGCGGACGGTCGAGCGGATCGCCGCATGGACGGATTTCGAAATCAACCAACCACGCTGTAGAAGGAGCACCACGATGAAGAAGATGCTGATCACCCTGCTGGCCGCCGCGATCGCCGCCCCCGCCGCGGCGCTGGCCCTGCGAGCCCAGACGGACGCCGCGGCGCCGCCCACCACGCACCAGGTGCGGATGATCCTGGAGGGCACCAATGCGCGCTTCGAGCCGGCGAACCTGACGATCCACAGCGGCGACCGGGTGCACTTTACCACCGTAAGCGGCGGGCCGCACAACGTGGCGTTCGACCCCGCCAAGGTGCCCGACGCCGCCGAGGCGCGGCTCAGCGCGGGGATGCCGGGGCAGATCCAGCCGCTCTCCGGCGCGCTGGTCATCAACCCGGGCGACAGCTACACGGTCAGCTTCGACGGCGTGCCGGCCGGGCGCTACGAGTTCTACTGCATGCCCCACATGGGGATGAACATGAAGGGCGTGATCACCGTCCAGTAAGCGCAGTCCCACCCAGACCGGGGGCGGGCCCGCGCGGCCCGCCCCGAACCAGACCGGAGGTACCCCTTGACCCGCATCCGCATCGCAGCGCTCGCCGCCGCCCTGGCCCTCCCCGCGACGGCCGGCGCACAGTCCCTGCTGGACCGCCCGCCCAACCTGTCGGGCAACTGGGTGGGCAACCCGGGGACCATCTACTTCAACTTCCTGCACCGCTTCAGCGCCAGCGACGCGCCGGTGCGCAAGGTGAGCAACGTGCCCACCTTTACCGTCGCCTCGGGGCTGGGGATGCGGACCATGGTGGGCTTTCACTACGCCACCAACTCGTCGCTGGCCCCCGCGTACCCCAACGAATGGGAGATCTGGGCGCGGCACCAGCTGCTGAGCCAGGACGCGGGCGGCCCCGTGGACCTGGGCGGGCAGGTGGGATACAACCTTGCCGCCGACGGGCTGGACGGCGAGGTGTCCGTGGCGCGGCGCTTCGGCGCGGCGCGGCTGATCGCGGCGGGGCGCGTGCTGAGCGACCCGCTGGAGTCCGGCGAGCGGCGGTTCGCGGTGGCGGGCGGCGGCACGCTGCGCATCAGCCGCTACTTCGCGCTGGCCGGAGACGTGGCCACGCTGGTGGACCGCGAAGAGGGCGAGGAGGTGGCGTGGAGCGCGGGGCTGCACCTGGCGCTGCCGCTCACGCCGCACACCCTGTCGATCCACGCCGCCAACACCAACGCGTACACGCTGCAGGGGCTGTCGCGCGGCGAAGACTTCATCCGCTACGGCTTCGAATTCACCATTCCGCTCACCCTGGCGCGCTGGTTCGGCCCGGGCGCCGGCGGCGGCGCGCACGGCGCCGCCGTCCCCCCACCGCCCTCCGCGCCGTCCACCGAACCCACGCCCAGTGCCGCGCCCGCGGGGCCCGTGACGCGCGCGGGGATGCGCAACATGGCGTTCACGCCGGCGCGCATCGAGATCGAAGCAGGGGGCACGGTGGAGTGGACCAACAACGACCCGCTGGCGCACTCCGTCACGGCCGCGGACGGAAGCTTCGACTCCGGGCTCATCCAGCCCGGCGGCAAGTGGAGCCGCACCTTCACCGCGCCCGGCACCTACGACTTCAACTGCACTCCGCACCCGTTCATGAAGGGAGTGGTGATCGTACGATGAACACCAGAGCCGCCTACAGCTTTGCGTGCGCCGCCTTTGCCGCGCTGGTCGCCGCGGGGTCGCTGGCCGGGTGCTTTTCGGAGCGCGTGGCCGGCGGCAACCCGCCCGGGGGGGACCTGTGCGACGGCACGCCGGCCAACACCATCCAGATCCGCAACTACGCCTTCGTGCAGACGCAGCTCACGGTGGCGCGCGGCACCCAGGTCACCTGGGTGAACTGCGACCCGGACGTGCACACCTCCACCTCCGACAACGGCGTCTGGGAATCCGGCGCCATCAACCCCGACGGCACCTTTCAGCGCACCTTCGGCACGGCGGGTTCCTTCCCCTTCCACTGCACCCCCCACCCCGGGATGAAGGCGACCATCATCGTCACGTGATGCGGTAATCGGGTGACGGGAGGGAGGTCGGGCTCCCCGGCGCACCTGCAGCGGATCGTTGACGTGGGCAGGCGCGCGCGAGCATCATGGAGTCGGACGGGCGAACGCGTGTTCACCCATGGGCTTCGATTCCGGGGACGCCAATGGAAGCTCTCGCGCTTGTGCTGGGATGCATTCTGGTCTGGGTCGGCGTGTTCGGCGCCGGCAAGGTGGAGCAGGCCCCGCGGGTGTGGGTTCCGCGGGCGAACAGAAAGTCCCGCTGGCGGGCCTTTCTGCTGGGGACGGCGCTGGTGCTGCTGGTGGTGGGGAACGCGGACTCCACGCGCGCGAGGGTGCGTACCGCGATCGACTCGCTGTCCCGCCCGGAGCCCACCGACTCCGCCGTGTACGGCCTGACGACCGACACCACGCCGGCGACCCCGGCCGCCGTCATCCCCGCCCCCGCCGACACCGCCATCGCCGTGCGCGCGGATACGGCGCCGGCGGCGGCCGATCCGGTGCCGGAGTTCGGCGGGTTCCGGTCGCGGGTCCGGGTCACGTGGACGCTCTACGACGTTACGTACGTGGGAGAGATGTCCCTGACCGGCACAGACGGCGCGCTGCTGGTCTCCTACGACACGAGCGACGGGGTGCGCCGCAAGGTGCTCCAGCACCTGACGCTGCAGCGCACGGATCGGGGGTGGTTCTACATGGGATCCAACCCGCGAGACCCCGTCTCGCAGCAGCCGAGCGCCAACTATCAGCCGGATTTCTTCCACCTGTCGCTCGTGGAAGGCGAGTGGAAGTTCGACCAGGCGTGCGATGCACGCGCGTGCGTAGACGTTCTGGCCGAGCCGATTTCCTGATCCCGGGGGCCAGCGGACCGTTTCCTTGAGTTTCTTTGGGCGCTCATGGAAACGCGGTTCACGCAGAGGCGCAGAGAAGAAGGGAGAGGACGCAGAGAGCTTTTGTACAGGCTCTCTGCGCCCTCTCATTTTGTCTCTGCGCCTCTGCGTGAAATGTTTTTCCTTGAATCCGCCGGGAACCGATGCAGCCTTGCGTCGGCGCAGCCGGATTGTCGCGATCCGGGGCGTCGGTATCGGTTTTTGCATAGGGTTTGTCGCGTCCGGGGTTCGGCCGGATTCTGGCTCCCGAGATCAGGATTGGACCCACGCAGCGGAGGCGGGCAGGGGATGACGGGGAGGGACCACCAGGGCGTGCACGCCGACGCGCCGCAAAACGCCGAATCCAGCGCGCGGCCGGGCGGGGAAGCCGATCCGCTGTTCGACGGGCCGGGAGAGATGCGCGAGCGCTGCCGCGCCGTGGACTGGGCCGCCACGCCGCTGGGCCCCTCCGCCGCGTGGCCGCAGACGCTGCGCACCGCCGTGCGGCTGATGCTGGGGACGCCGGTGGCCACCTGCCTGTGGTGCGGCCCCACCTACACCCTCATCTACAACGACACCTACCGCCGCATCCTGGGCGCCAAGCACCCCGCGCTGGGCCGCTCCGGATACCAGGTGTGGGACGAGCTGTGGCCGGAGCTGGAGGTGCAGTTCGAGGGCGTCCGCAACGGCGGCGACGCCGTGTACCTGGACGAGGCCCTGCTCACCATGGAGCGGCTGGAGGACCGGCGCGGCGAGGACGCCTGGTTCACCTACTCGCTCAGCGCGCTGACGGACGAGGCCGGCGCCTGCCTGGCCGTCTACAACCTGGGCGTGGAGATCACCGAGAAGGTCCGCGCCCGCCAGGCCGTCGCCGAGGCCACCGAGCGGCTGCGTGACCAGCAGGTGGAGCTGGAGCTCACCAACCAGCAGCTGCAGGACAACGCCGTCGAGCTCGAGGCCGCCAACGACGAGCTGCAGGCCACCACCGCGCAGCTCCAGGAGCGCACCGCCGAGGCCGAGGCCGAGCGCGCGCGCACCACCGCCATCCTGGAGGCGATGTCGGACGCGCACTTCACCATGGACGCCAGCTTCCGCATCCTCACCATGAACGCGGCCATGGAGCGGTCGCTGGCCGCCCCGCGCGAGGCGTTCCTGGGGCGCGACTACTGGGAGGCCTTTCCCGGCTCGCTGGGCACCCCGGCCGACGTCAACTACCGCCGCGTGGTGGCCGAAGGTGTGGAGGTGCACTGGGCGCAGCACTACAAGGACGACGTCTACGACCGCGACGTGGAGGTCGAGGCCTACCCCACCCGCGACGGCGGCGTCGCCGTCTTCTGGCGCGAGGTCACCGAGCGGGTGCGGCGCGAGGCGGCGCTGCGGGAGAGCGAGGCCCGCCTGCGCGCCATCTACGACGGCACGCACGAGTACATCGGCCTCATCTCCCCCGACGGAACGGTGCTGGACTGCAACCGCGCCTCGCTGGAGTTCGCGGGCAACGCGCGCGAGCAGCTGGTGGGGCGGCCGTTCTGGGAGGCGCCGTGGTTCGCGTACACCCCCGGCGCGCCGGAGCTGCTGCGCGACGCCGTGGCGCGCGCGGCCGCCGGGCACTCCATCCGCTACGAAGCCACCCTCAACCGCCCGTCCGGCGAGGCGGTCACCTTCGACTTCTCGCTGCACCCCATCCGCAACGAGGCCGGCGAGGTGATTCTGATCGTCCCCGAGGGGCGCGACGTGACCGAGCGGCAGCGGCTGCTGAGCCAGCTGGTGGTGGAGCGGGCGCGGCTGGAGCAGGTGTTTCGCCGCGCGCCCAGCTTTATCGTCGCCTTTCGCGGGCCGGAGCAGGTGTACGAGTTCGTCAACGAGGCCTACTACCAGCTGGTGGGGCACCGCGAGATCGTGGGCAAGCCGCTGTACGAGGCGCTGCCGGAGATCCGCGACCAGGGGTTCAAGGAACTGCTGGAGAACGTGCGCCAGACCGGTGAGCCCTGGGTGGGGCACGAGACGCCCGTGCAGCTGCAGCGCACCCCCGGCGCGCCGCTGGAGACGCGCTACCTGGACATGGTCTTCCAGGCCCTCACCGAGGCCGACGGCACCCGCACCGGCGTGGTCGCGCACGGCAGCGACGTCACGGCGCAGGTCCTGGCCCGGCGCGAGGTGGAGCGGCTGCTGGAGGAGAGCGAGCGGGCGCGCGCCGAGGCGGAAGCCGCGCGCGCCGAAGCCGAGGCGGCCAACCGCGGCAAGAGCGAGTTCCTGGCGGTGATGAGCCACGAGCTGCGCACGCCCCTCAACGCCATCGGGGGATACGCCGAGCTGGTGGAGATGGGGATCCGCGGCCCCGTCACGCAGCAGCAGCGCGAGGACCTGCGGCGCATTCAGCACAGCCAGCGGCACCTGCTGGGGCTGATCAACGAGGTGCTGAACTACGCCAAGATCGAAACCGGCAGCGTGAACTACGACCTTGCCGACGTCCTCGTGCGCGAGGCGCTGGCGTCCGCCGAGTCGCTGGTGGCGCCGCAGGCCCGCGCCAAGGGCCTCGCGCTGGCGGTGGGCGACGGCGCCCCCTCGCTGGCCGCCCGCGCGGACGCCGAGAAGCTGCGGCAGATCCTGGTGAACCTGCTCTCCAACGCCGTCAAGTTCACCGACCCGGGCGGCCGCATCGACGTCTCGTGCGTGCACGAGGACGGGCGCGTCCGCGTGCACGTGGCCGACACGGGCGTCGGCATCCCCGCGGAAAAGCTGGACGCCATCTTCGACCCGTTCGTGCAGGTGCGCGCCGACCTCACCCGCCCGCACGAGGGCACCGGCCTGGGCCTGGCCATCAGCCGCGACCTGGCCCGCGGCATGGGCGGCGAGCTCTCCGTGATCAGCACCCCCGGCCAGGGCAGCACCTTCACCCTCACCCTCCCGGCGGCGTAGGTACGCGTCCCCGCCGCACCCAAGAGCCTGTCATCCCGAGGCCCGCCCACCCGCGCCTGCCCCTCGCACCGGTGGCCGCAGGGCCGAGGGATCTACCCTCCGACTGCTCGAGCCCGGACGCGGCAGCCCGCGCGAAACCCGCGGCCCCGTCCAGCGCCCGCCGGTGGCGCTGGTCGAGTTGCCGCAGTCGGCCGACGTGGTGTGTGTGTCGCCCGCGCCAGGGTCGGTGAACGCGACCGGGATGCTGGCCGACGCGCTGCCGCCGGAAATCCCGAAGGGGCTGATGGAAACCTTCTGCATGCACAAGGACTGAATTGTCGCGCCAAAGCCCTCCTTGCACCGATCCAGCCATGATTGAACGGAAAACCCAACGCAATTCAGGGTGGGGGCCGAAGCACCCACCCTGGTTTTCTCGCGCCGCCCCGCAAGAGCGGTTGAGCTGCCCTGCTACCTGCACTCGATCGTGATCTTGTCGAAGTCCGCGGTGACGTCCCCGTCGGGGGTGATGGTGATGTGGGACGTCTGGTGGACCGTGAAGTTGTTGTCCGGCCCCGGCCCGATGAGAAGGAACTGCCGGTGTCTGCTCTCCGTCACGCCCGGCGCCAGGTGCAGTTGGGCGTTGAAGCTCCCCGTGGCGTGGTAGGTGTCACCGGTGGTCAGGCCGGTGCCGTTGACGTCCTGCGGATTCTCATGGATGGAGAGCCGAAATCCGTTCGGCGTTTCGGTGATGTGGAACACCGTGTGGAGGGTGCCTTCGACCTGCACGATTTCTCCCGCGCCCCCGTCCGCGCACGGAACGAACTCGGTGAGGGAGAACGGAACGATCTGGCTCGTCGTCTCCGTAAAGGCGGCGTCGAGCTGCTCCGCCGCCGGCGGCGCGAGGAGCTGGCCGGAATCGCCGCAGGCCGCGAGCACGGCCAGGGAAAGAGTGGCAAAGTACAGGCGTTGCATGGAACACTCCGATTGTCAGGATGGTGAACGGGTGAGTACAGAGAAGGGTTCTTGCGGGACGGCGGGTCGAGTGCTTGCAGGGGTGGAAAACGCTTGTCTAACCGATTGGCTGATTACCGAGCAAATTGTGGCGAGCATGCACCACCTTTGTGCAAGGCTTGTCCGCCCACCCCCTTCCGGAAGCAAATAGATGTACTTCTCGTATGGAACGACCGCGCTGTGAGATAACACGTTACGTTAAGACGCTCCTGTCGCATGTAGTCTGCTCTATTACATGCGTGCGTATTGTGACACAACAGTACCGGCCCGTCGCGGTCAACTCGCCGCCAGAGCGACGGGCCCCCGCGTCACCCAAAGGGCTGAAGCGGGGTCAGCTCTTATGGATCACGATGTTGCGCCGCCCGAGTGCCGTGGAGGCGTCCGCGCCGTCCGCATCACCCATCTGGTTGTCGTTGACCACCCCGCCCGGCCCCCCAGACCTTGAGACGGAACCGGTCCACCCGCCGCCGACGGATCGGGTGGGATGGAAGGAATGCTAGTGCGGGTGGTGATTGGGTACATCGGCCGGGGTTGCCCATCTTTTCTGTCCTCCAGCGACAATCAGAAGGCTACGCGTGACAATGAATGAGTCGTGGCATAGGCAGATTTAGCCATGAGGTGCACGGAAGGGGCGCATCGGACACGCAACAAGCTGTTGTCCGAACCGAAAGGGATCTGTTAAATGGATCGCAAAGACCTGGAAGCGCCGGAAGGCCGGATTCTCGTCGCATCGCCGGAGAGCGGCGCCCCTGGCCCCGACCCCGGAAGGCCGGGGGCCGAGCCCGGCCTGCAGGTGCTGACCACTGCCCTGGCGCGGATGATGGACGCCGTCCCCGCGGAGCTGGTGCTGTGCACCCCGGCGGGGTCCATCCTCTACGCCAACCACCCTGCTCGCGCGCGGCTGGACGCGGGTGAAGGCCGCCGCAGCATCGGCGAGGAGATCCGCTTTCTCTGCGTGGCCCTGCACCTTCAGATCGCGGAGGAATCGGGATACGACGAGGCGGAGGCCGTTGCCAATGCGGAGCGGCGGGTAATGGTGGATGGGGGCGAGGTGCGCCTGCGCGCGGTGGACCTGGGCCTTCCCCGGCAGGGCCGCAGCCCGGCCATCCTGGTCCTGCTCGATTCACACGATCCCCTCTCGGACCAGAAGCTGAAGCAGCTGGGGCTGACGCGCGCGGAGAGCCAGGTCGCACGCCTGGTCGTGCGGGGAAAGACCAACCGCGACATCGCCCACGCGTTGAAGGTCAGCATTCACACCGTACGGCACCACGTGCAGCACATCCATGACAAGGTGGGCGTCCACTCACGCACCCAGCTGATGCAAACCCTCCGCATGGACACGGACCGAACCGTCGGTCAACGGCCCCTCGCCGGCGGGTAGTTTACTTGCGGGCGGCTTTGCGAGCGGGACACGGCAGGTTGCGCGCGCACACCCGGTAACTTCGCCGTTTTCCGAGCAGCTTGTCCGCCTCGGGTGAGCCTGCGTAATCTGCGGGGCTTCTCGCCGTTCCAGCCGCGGGTCTACCCGCCCGAACGGGGGGTAGCGAAAACGAAAAGAGGCCCCCCTCGCGGGAGCCTCTTTTCGTCATCCATCCACCAAAACCGGGATCATGCGAACCGGGCCTGCGCGGTAGAGCCTTCCAGCGCGCTGGTGGCGGCCTGCCCGGCGGTGGCCGGGGCCTGTCCCCCCCGAACCCCGCCACCGCCATCCCGCGTGCCGCGAAGTGGGGGTGTTCCGCCGCGGACGCGCCCGTCTACTCCCGGGTAAGCGTTACCGACACGTCATGGTACCCCGATCCGTTCACCT
Source organism: Longimicrobium sp. (assembly GCA_035759295.1). Classification (GTDB taxonomy): domain Bacteria; phylum Gemmatimonadota; class Gemmatimonadetes; order Longimicrobiales; family Longimicrobiaceae; genus Longimicrobium. Next base: position 22,181 of record DASTVC010000388.1, read on the forward strand.
TGCCAGTGATCACGTTGTCGCTCATGCGCTTGCCCGTGAAGTTCAGGGGCTCGTACCCCGGCGAAGAGAGCACCATGGACAGGTTCGGATGCGTGTAGCTGCTGGACGTTACGTGCAGCTCCAGGAAGGTGGGCACCGCGGAAATGTTGCCGAAGCCGCCCACCACGGTTCCGTTCGGGCTCTCCGCCAGAATCAGGTACAGATTCGCCCCGTCGACCTTTCCCCGCCACGTGCCGTCCAGCTTGGACGTCTTCGCCGCGGGGGTCGGCTCGGTGGGCCCATCCCCGCCTCCGCAGCCGGCGAGCACGAGACAGATCGCGAACGACAGGAGTGCGTGTCGGCTGAATGCGCGGGCCATGCTCGATTCTCCTGCTGGGGGATGATGGACGGGGCTGGATGAACGACCACCTGGATGTGGAGCCGCGGCGCGTGAGCCGGGTCGGGTGCCCGCGGGCCGTGTGGCGGCAGAATGAAGGTACCCGACCGGATCATCCCGCGCCAGACATACGTTTACGCCCGCTCCGCCTCGTCGCACGCACCACCCGCCACGGCGGCGAAGCACTCACGCCAGGGTGTCTCGCAGCGAGATCCGGAACTCGTCGCCCACGCCACGCGGACGGTTTCGGCCGGGTCGCTCAGGCGTGGCTCGCGATCGCGGGCAGCCAGGCCGGCCGCTGGGAGGGTGGCGCGGCCGGGTCTGAGGATGACATTCCGTCGCCGTTCATGCAGTTGAAGCCCCACGCAGTTTGTGGGGCTTTCCGCTGTTGTTGCGGCGGATTCATCCGCTCCCGACGC
>DASTVC010000389.1:0-2365 GCA_035759295.1 Longimicrobium sp.
CGCGGCTGGCGGAAAGGGTGTGCGCCGGGACCGCCTGCGCGATCTTCGGCGCTTCCGCCGTCCGCACGCCGGGGGCCCGCGCGGCGATCATCCCAGGCCCGCCATGACGGCGACGACGGGGACGGCGCGGGCGGGGCGCAGCGGGCACTGCGCGCCGGTCTTGCGGTACTCGCGCAGCAGCGCGGCGTGCAGGTGGCCGGCACCGATCGGCCGCGACTCCTGCAGGGCCAGCAGCCGGGCGTGGGCCACCACGTTGCGCCACTGCCCGCCCGCCAGCGCGCAGCGGCAGGCGGCGTCCTGCAGCCACTGGTCGTCCACCTCGGGCGCGTCGCCCAGGTGCAGCCGCAGGATCTCGTAGCGCCGCCACTCGTCCGGCGCGCGGAAGTGGATGACGACGTCCATCCGCCGCCGGAACGCCTTGTCGATGCGGTCCGCCGCGTTGCTGGTCACCAGCAGGATGCCGTCGAACGACTCGATGCGCTGCAGCAGGAAGTTGGTCTCCAGGTTGGCGTAGCGGTCGTTGGAGGTGCCCACGTCGGTGCGGTTGGCCATCAGCGCGTCGCCCTCGTCCAGCAGCAGGACCAGGTCCAGCTCCTCGGCGGCGGCGAAGGCCTGGTCCAGGTTCTTTTCCGTCTCGCCGATGTACTTGTTGACGGTGGCGGCCAGGTCCACGCGGTACAGGTCCTTGCCCAGCGAGGCGGCCAGCAGCCGCGCCGCCAGCGTCTTACCCGTGCCGCTCCCCCCCGCCAGCAGCGCGCGCACCCCCGCGTTCCCCTGCGCCACCGCCGCGCCGCCGGCCGCCAGCCGCTCGCGAAAGCGGCAGCGGGCGGCCAGGGCGTCCAGCTCTTCGCGCGTCTCCGTATCCACCGCCAGGTCCGCCAGCGTCCCCGCGGTGGGGAGCCGCGCGGCCAGCGTCTCCAGCCGGGCGGACTGAAGCCCGCGGCACGCCTGCCGCAGGTCGTCCGGCTCGATCCTCGTCCGCCCCTCCAGCGCGGCGAAGCCTTCGGCGGCGAGGGCGGCGCGGCGGATGTTGCCGCTGGTCAGGCGGACGGCGGCGGCCAGCGCGTGCAGGGTCGCGGCCGGCTGGCCGGGCGCGGCGGCGCGCCAGTGGCGCACCCGCTGGTCCAGGTCCGGGAGCGGAAGGTCCAGCGTGAGCAGCGGGCGGCTGTCGTCGCTGGCCCAGGCGCCGTGGCGGGTGGTGACCACGCCCAGCGGCGCGTCGCTGAAGGGGAGCGGCGGCAGGGTGCGCGTCTCGCCGGGCGCGAGCTCCGCGTGCAGCACGGGAAGCGCGCCCAGCAGCGCCGCCAGCGCGCCGAACTGCCGCCAGCGCGCCTCGTCCTCGAACACGCCGGCGTCGGCGACCAGCAGCGAGCGGCCCAGCGCGCGGGCCACGCACCCCAGCAGCGTGCGCCGCCCGTTGCGCGCGGGGCCGCGGACGACGACCACCTGCCCGGGATGGGCCGCCAGCAGCCCCGGGAGCGCCGCGCACAGCGCCTCCGTATCCGCCGGCGCCACGTAGTCGTCCATCGCCGGCAGGGCATCGTGCGGCACGTGAGCGAGCCAGCGGAGGGACGGCGCGTCGCCGCGCAGGGCGTCCCACACGGGGTGGGGGACGGCCAGTGTCCAGCTCGGGCGGGGCGCATCGGGGGTTAGCACGGAGAGCAGGCCGCTCTCGACGAGTGCGAGGAGGGCGCGGCGCACGCCGTCTGCGCGGTCGGCGCCGTCGTCGTCCGCGCGCCACCAGGCCAGCAGCAGGCCGAGGGTCGGCCTGCGCTCGCTCCCCTGCGCCTGCTCGAACAGCTGCCCGAAGCGCGGATCCTCTTCCACCATCCCCACCGCCAGCAGCACCTCCACCTGCACGCGGCTCATCCCCGCGCCCAGCAGCGCGCGCAACGGCAGGTGCCCCCGGGCGCGCGCTTCCCACCCCTCCATCGCCGCCCGCCAGCGCGCGGCGGCGTCGTCTGATCCCACGCGGGCCTCGATCTCGTCCCGGTAGTCGGCCAGAAACGGGTGCGCCTGCACCGCGGCGGCCGGGTCGCCCCCGCCGCACTGCTCGATGACGTGGGCGATCACGCCGAAGAGCGCCAGGCGAAAGTGCTCCGCGGGCGAGTGGGGCACGTCCGCGAACGGATCGGCCCGGGGCGGCGAGAAGAGGGGATTCATGAGAAATGAAAGCTCAGCGAGCGGCCCGCGGCGGGGATCCACCCCGCGTCGCGGTCCAGCCCGGCGACGCGGACCGGCAGCGGCAGGTCCGCCAGCGACAGGTGCACGTCCACCGCCGACGCGCTGACGGCCAGACGCGCGGGATGGCGGCAGAGCAGCGCGGGAATCTCGGCCACATTGTCTTCATTTACCGCCTGTGCCA
>DASTVC010000390.1:0-14062 GCA_035759295.1 Longimicrobium sp.
ATCGTCTGCGAAGTGGTGCGCGTGCCCAAGTTCGAGGGCGGCGAGCCGCAGTTCATCCAGCTGGCCACCCCGGCCGCTCCCGCGGCCGAGGGCGAGGCTGAAGAGACGGCGGTGAACGATCAGGTCACCGACGCCGTCGAGGGCAAGGCCCCCGAGGCCGAGGCGCCGGCCGCCGCCCCCGTGGCGGACGAAGCCGAGGTGACAGTCGCCGAGGCTCCGGCCGCGGAGACCGCTCCGACCGACGCCGAGGGAAGCGAGACCACGGCCAGCGCCGAGGAGGCTCCCGCCGCCGAAGCGTCCGCCGAGGAAGCCCCGGCTTCCGACGAGGCCGCCGAGGAAGAGCAGGCGTAAGCCTCGCTCGCTGGACTGATCGAAAAGAAGGGCGCGGAGCTTCGGTTCCGCGCCCTTTTTCTGTCCGCGATCGTCGAAGAAGATTGCGCATCGACTGATCCGATGTTTATTAAGACTGACTATCGCGCTCTCCGTGGTCAGAGTGCCGCGTTCGCCCCGGCCGGTCATGGTATCGGCCGGCCCCGCACGTTCCCCAGAGATGTCGCTCATGCGCGCACTCGCTGTCTTTCTGGCCCTGGCCCTGACGGCCGCCGCCCCCGCCGCGGCGCAGATGCTGCCGCCGGACACCGCCCGCATCTACGAGCTGGCGGAGGTGGAGGTGCTGCCGCGTCCACGCAACATCCCCGTCTTTACCGAGTCGCTGGCCAAGGGATATCCGCCGCACCTGCGCGCGTCGGGTGTGGGCGGCACGGTGCAGATGGAGTTCATCGTGGGGCCGGACGGGTGGCCGGTGAACGTTCGCGTGCTGTCGTCGCCGGACAGCAGCTTCAACATCCCCAGCATTCGCGCGGTGCTGCTCCTGCAGTTCACCCCCGCCCGGGTGCAGGGGCGCCCCGTGTTCGTGCGCGTGGAGCAGCCCATCATCTGGCGCTCGGAACCCACCCAGGCCGCGGGGTGTGCGCACCGGCCGGAGCTGGCCGAGGGCGAATACGAGCTGTGTGAGGTCCAGCAGCTCCCCGTGCCCGTGAACACCGGTGACTTCCAGAGGCTGCTGGCACGGAACTACCCGCTTGGCGCTGCCGATCTACCGGTCGCGGCGACGGTGCAGGTGCGTTTCCGGGTGGAGCCGAACGGTACGGTGAGTGCGCCGTCCGTCATCCGCTCGAACGACGCCCGGTTCAACGACGCGACGCTCCTCATGGTCCGGACGCTGCGCTTCAGGCCGGCCCGGTTGAACGGCCGCCCCGTCGCGGTGTGGGTGGAGCAGCCGATCCAGTGGGTGCCGCCCTCCCGTCGCTGAGCCGCGATTCGGTTCCGGGGAGCCCCGGCGGCCGGGCGCGCCGGCTTCGCGCCAGGGGCTGAGCCCCGGCTCGCTGGATGGCAGAACAGGGACGCGCCGCTTCGGCTCCCCGTCCTTTCGCATGGTGCCCCGGCGAGGTATGCTTTCCCATGCGCCCGCCTTCTGTCGGCGCATCTACCCCCCAGTCCCTCTGCGCATGCGATTTTTCATCCTGCTCGCCGTATCTTCAGCGGTCGCGGCCGCCGTGCCGGCTGATGCCCAGCAACATCCCCAAAGCGCTCAGAAAGTTGAGGCGGACACCAGCGGCGTGTACGAGCTGCGAGCCGTCGAGGAGCTCCCGCGACCGATCGACGTAGCCGGGTTCCAGCGGGCGCTGGCCACAACGTACCCGCCGGAACTGCGTGACGCGGGCCGCTCGGGAGAGGTGACCGTGCGGTTCATCGTGGAGCCTGACGGCAAGGTGAGCCACCTCAGCATCGTCCGCTCGTCCGAAAAGGCGTTCGACGCCCCCACCCTTGCGGCGGTGCGTACCCTGCGGTTCCGCCCCGCAAAGGTGGGCGGCAGGCCCGCGCGCGTCTGGGTGATGCAGCCGGTTCAGTGGGTGGTCGCCGCCGACGGAGAAGAAGCAGGCGGCTCGCGGCGCCCGTAACCGTCCGCGAGGCTGGGTTGGCGAACAACGGGCGCGGCTGGATGCCGCGCCCGTTCTCGTTCTGGCGCCCGCGGGCGGGCTGCGACCGGCCGGCTCCCTGGGGTTGATGATCGGTACGCCGGCTCGGGCGTGCGCATCCATGTGCTCGACACCGGCATCCACCACGACCACGCGCCGTCGACGCGAGCGGGGGCGGGCCAGGACGCGTTCGGCGACCGGGGCGCCGACTGCAACGACATGGACCGGATGGGTCCGATCCGATCAGTCGCTTGTAGTCGACCGTTTCCGTGCTACTCGTTCCGTGTGTCCGCGCCGGCGGTCGCCCGAACGTGGAGCGGCTGCGCGCGCTTTCCGTCGGCGAGTGAAGAGGGTTGCGCGTCGCCAGCATCGGATGTGTATTGATGACTGACACTTTCCGTCGTTCGTCTCCGTAATCCGTGCGTGTCCCCCCGCCGGCGGCCCAGGGTACCGTCCGGCCCGCACACCAACAGGAGCGATCCATGATGCGCCTACTTGCCGTCATTCTGGCCCTGGCCGCCGCCGCCCCCGCCGCTGCGCAGCAGACGCCGCCGGACCCCGCGCGGGTCTACGAGCTGGCCGAGGTGGAGGTGCTTCCCCGGCCGCAGAACGCCGCGGACCTGCTCGCGGCGCTGCACCAGGGATATCCGCCGCACCTGCGCCAGGCGGGGGTGGGCGGCACGGTGCACGTGGCGTTCGTGGTGGATCCGGACGGGCACACCGGCGACGTCCGCGTGCTCTCCACGCCGGATTCGGGCTTCAACGCGCCCACCGTGGAGGCGGTCTCGCTCCTGCGGTTCACCCCCGCGCAGGTGCAGGGGCACCCGGTGGCCGTGCGCGTGGAGCAGCCGATCACCTGGCGCGTGGAGCCGGCGGCCGCCGCCGGTGACGAGCCCGCGGAAGCGATCGCCGCGGATGAGAGGGAGCTGAGCGGCGTCGAGGAACTGCCTGTCCCGTTGAACATCCGGGACCTCCAGAGGGCGATGGACCAGGAGTATCCCCGGGAGAGTGCACCCGCCCGGGCCACCGTACAGCTGCGTTTCCGGTTGGAGCTCGATGGCACGGTGAGTGACCCGCGTGTGACGCACTCTACCGACCCCGGCTTCAACGAGCCCGCGCTGCGCGTCATCCAGGTGCTGCGCTTCAGTCCGGCCCGCGTGAATGGCGAGCCCGTCAAGGTGTGGGTGGAGATGCCGATCGAGTGGTCGCCACCGGCCTCTCTCCGGGCCTCCGGCGACCTGCTGGCCGGCGCCGGGAACGTCCGTCCCGTCTACACGGGAGAAGGCGACTGCGCGGGCGGATGCGAGATGAACGAGGTAGAGGAGCCTCCCCGCATCCTCAACGAGCGCGAGTTTCAGCGGGCGCTGCGGCAGGAGCACCCGCACGTGGACTCGCACCCGGGCGTACAGGCGGTGGTGCAGGTGCGCTTCCGCATCGAGGAGGACGGCACCATCACCAGCCCCAGCGTAACGCGTACCAACGACGTACGCTTCAACGCGCCCACGCTCAGTGCGCTCCGCTCCCTGCGGTTCCGTCCGGCGAAGGTGGGTGGCCGCCCGGTGAAGGTATGGGTGGAGTGGCCGATCTCGTGGGGCATTGTGATGGGGATTCCCGGCTGGGACGATACGGAGAACGGAGCCACGCGCAGCCGGGCGCGGCGCCCCGGGTCGCCGTCGTACACCACGCCGTCGCCGCGCTGACCTCCATTTCCGCTGTCCGCGCTCCTCCCACGCGTCGAGCGAGCGAAGCGGAGGTCGCGGATGACCGACGAGGTGCGGCAGGCTGGGGAAGGGGCGCGGAGCTCTGGCTCCGCGCCTTTTTGATTGGCCCGGAACACCGTATGTTTGCACGCATCGAATCCACCCCGATCCCGTTCGTGCCTCACTCATGCGAATCCTCTCGACCGTTTTCGTCCTCCTGATCGCCGCCGTGCCCGCCGTCGCGCAGCCCGCGCAGGACTCCGCGGGCGTCTACGAGCTGCACCAGGTGGAGGCGCGGCCCAGCCCGCTGAACGTGGGGGAGCTTTTGGCGGCCCTGCGGCAGTCGTATCCGCCGGCGCTGTGGGAGGCGGGCGTGGAGGGCACGGTGCAGCTTTCGTTCGTGGTGGGGGCGGATGGGAGCCTGCGGGACGTGCGCGTGGTGAGCGCGACGGACTCGGCGTTCGCCGCGCCCACGGTGCAGGCGGTGTCGCTGCTGCGGTTTTCGCCGGCGCAGGTGGGCGGACGGCCGGTGGCGGTGCGCGTGGAGCAGCCGATCGTGTGGCGCGCAGGGCAGCCGCCGGCCGCGTCCAGGGCCCCGGTGCTCCCCGATTCCGTCCCGGTGCTTTCGCTGGATTCAGTGGACGTCCGTTCGGTTCCGCTCAACTTCCGCGAGTTCGAGGCGGCGCTGCGGGCGTACTACCCGGCCGATCTGCGGTCGACGGGCGCCACGGCGCAGGTGCTGGCGGGCTTCGCCATCGATCCGCGGGGCGAGCCGCAGTACGTGCAGGTGCTGGAATCGACCGATGCACGTTTCGACCAGGCCACGGCGGACGCCATCCGCCGCCTGCGCTTTCAGCCGGCGCGGCGGGGCGGGGCGCCGGTGTGGGTGTGGATGGAGGTGCCGGTGCGGTGGGCGGACCCGGGCGCGGCGGGGGAGGGCGCGGAGGCCGACACGGCGGGCGCGTACGAGATGAGCGCCGTGGCCGAGGTGCCGCGCGTGATGAGCACGACAGCCTTTCAGAACGCGCTGGCGCGGGGGTATCCGCCCGCCCTGCGCAACGCGGGCCGCTCGGGGCGCGTGGTGGTGCGCTTCATGGTGCGGGAGGATGGAACCGTGAGCCGGGCCAGCGTCGTGCGCTCCACCGACTCCGCCTTCGACCAGCCCTCGCTGGAGGCCGTCCGCCTCCTCCGCTTTCACCCCGCGCGCCTCGACGGCCGGCCCGTGCGCGTGTGGGTGGAGCAGCCCATCGACTGGTCGGTGATGTCGGGTCCGGGCACCGGATCGCTCATGCCGCGCCCCTGACGCGGCGGGGCGTGACGGCGGCGGCGGCGGACGCGCCAGTGTCGACGGTCCTGCCCGTCGCCTTGCCGCGTACCCGTGCGAGCCCGGCATCGGCGTGGTAGATTGCCGCCCTTTCCGGGATCCTTCACACTGAAGAGCACGGGCGGATCTGCCGATGTCGATGCGGGAAAAGCTGGAGCACCTGGAGGAGCTTCGCCGCCAGGCGGAGATGGGCGGCGGCGAGAAGCGCATCAAGGCGCAGCACGAGCGCGGCAAGCTCACCGCCCGCGAGCGCCTGGACGTGCTGCTGGACGAGGGCTCGTTCGTGGAGCTGGACCGCTTTGTGGTCCACCGCGCCACGGAGTTCGGCCTGGAGAAGGAGAAGTACCTGGGCGACGGCGTGGTGACCGGGTACGGCACCATCCACGGCCGCCTGATCTACGTCTTCTCGCAGGACTTCACCGTCTTCGGCGGCTCGCTCTCCGAGACGCACGCGGCCAAGATCGTAAAGATCATGGACCTGGCGCTCAAGAACGGCGCTCCGGTCGTCGGACTGAACGACTCCGGCGGCGCGCGCATCCAGGAGGGCGTGGTCTCGCTGGGCGGATACGCCGACATCTTCCTCCGCAACACCATGGCGTCGGGGGTGATCCCGCAGATCAGCGCCATCCTGGGCCCGTGCGCGGGCGGCGCGGTCTATTCGCCCGCCATCACCGACTTCATCTACATGGTGCAGGGGACGAGCTACATGTTCGTCACCGGGCCCAACGTGGTGAAGACGGTGACGCACGAGGACGTGACGATGGAGGAGCTGGGCGGCGCCGCCGCGCACGCCGCCAGGTCCGGCGTGGCGCACTTCGCCCTGAAGAGCGAGGTGGAGTGCCTGCACCGCATTCGCCACCTGTTCGAGTTCATCCCGCAGAATAACCAGGAAGACCCGCCGCGCCGGCCCACGGAAGACCCGTTCGACCGGGCGGACGAGGAGCTGCTGGACATCATCCCCGACAACCCCAACAAGCCGTACGACATGCACGACGTCATCCGCCGCGTGGTGGACGACGGCGAGTTCTACGAGGTGCACGCCGACTACGCGGGGAACATCCTGTGCGGCTTCGCGCATGCCGGCGGGCACTCCATCGGCATCGTGGCCAACCAGCCGGCGGTGCTGGCGGGGGTGCTGGACATCGACGCGGCGGTCAAGGCGGCGCGCTTCGTCCGCTTCTGCGACTCGTTCAACATCCCCATCCTCACCTTCGAGGACGTCCCCGGCTTCCTTCCCGGCGTGGCGCAGGAGCACGGCGGCATCATCCGCCACGGCGCCAAGCTGCTGTACGCGTTCTGCGAGGCCACGGTGCCCAAGGTGACCATCATCACCCGCAAGGCGTACGGCGGCGCGTACGACGTGATGAGCAGCAAGCACATCCGCGGCGACGTGAACTACGCCTGGCCCACGGCCGAGATCGCCGTGATGGGCGCCAAGGGCGCGGTGGAGGTCCTGTACCGGCGCGAGATCGGCGCCGCGGAGGATCCGGCGGCCGAGGCGGCGGCGCGGCAGAAGGACTACGAGGAGCGCTTCGCCAACCCGTTCGCCGCCGCCGCGCGCGGCTACGTGGACGACGTGATCGACCCGCGCGAGACGCGCGCGCGCGTGATCAGCGCCTTCGACATGCTGCAGAACAAGCGCGACAGCAACCCGCCCCGCAAGCACGGCAACATCCCGCTCTGACGCCACCGGCCGGCGCGCGACCACGTTGTTACCGAGGTGGCGGAGTTGTGGCGCTGGTCGAAGCCCGGGTGTGAGGGGGGGTGAATGAGTGGAGCGGCGAGCGGCCCGATCGGCAAGGCGATTCCTTGCTGATCGGGCTTTCGCGTTCCGCCGGGGTGCATCGGAGGGCGTCGTACCACGCGTGGCGCAGTCGGGACGGTGGGATTCCGGGGTGACCGGGCGCTGATTAGCTTTGCTCCCTCGTACACTCTGGACAGGAGGAAGCAATGGGCGGAGAGATCGTACACGAGGGGGACACGGGGCGGGCAATCGTCGCCACCACGGGTACTCCGGTAGATACCATCCTCGAGGCGCTGCAGTCCGGTGACAGCCATGAAGACGTGCTGCGCGCGCATCCCGGCCTCATCGCCGACGACATCGTGGCCGCGGTGCGCTTTGCGCGCGGGGCCGTGCAGCGCGGCGTCCGCTACACCAGCGCCGATGAGATGCCGCGCACCGAGCCGTTCATGGCGCGTGAAACGGCGGTGGCGTGGGACCCGGTTTCAGAGCCCGGGAGACACAGGCACCCCGACGTGCGCAGCGCCCTGAAGAGTGCGGAGCGCCAGCGTGAGCGCCTTGCGTACCGGCTGGACCTGATGGACAGCATCCGCGACGGGCTCGCGCAGGCGTCCGTCGGCGACGTGATTCCCCACAAGGAGGTTGTAGCGCGGCTTCGTGCCCGCTTTCCCGGATGAGGATCGACTGGACGCGGCGCGCGAGCCGCGAGCTCGAGGCCAAGGCAGAGTGGCTCGCCGAACACCGGCCCGGTGCAGCGGGCCCGTTTCTCACCCGGATCACGGAAGCAGTCGAGAAGGTGCGGAAATTCCCTTTGCGCGGGCGAAGGCTGCCTGAATTCGACGACGAGCCTGTTCGTGAGATCATCGTCGGAACGCACCGCGTCATCTACCTTCCTGAAGAAAAGCGGATCCTGGTGGTAACCCTAAAACACTGCAGCGAGGAGCTGGCGGAGGACGATCTCCGCCCCGAGCTGCCATGGAACAAGGTCTGGAATGGGTGAGAAGATCTCCGCACGGCGGCTCGTGGACCTGAGCCACACGATCGAGCACGGGACGGTGACGCTCAAGGGCTTTCCCGCGCCCATCATCTGCGACTACCTGAGCCGCGAGGCGTCGCGGGCGATCTATGCCGAGGGGACGGAGTTCCACATCGGCCGCATCGACATGATCGCGAACACGGGGACGTACGTGGACGCGCCCTTCCACCGCTACGCGGATGGCAAGGACCTGTCGGAGCTGCCACTGGAGTGGGTGGCGGACCTGGAGGGCGTGGTGGTGCGCGCGACGGAGCGGGCGGGGCGGGGAATCGGGCCGGAGGCGTTCGCGGGGATCGACGTGGCGGGCAGGGCGGTGCTGGTGCACACCGGCCATGCGGCGCACTGGGGGACGGACGCGTACTTCGAAGGGCACCCGTTCCTCACCCGCGCCGCCGCCGAGCACCTGCGCGACGCGGGCGCCCGGCTGGTGGGTATCGACTCGCTCAACATCGACGACACGGGCGACCCCGTCCGTCCGGTGCACACGGTGCTCCTCGGCGCGGAGATCCCGGTGGCGGAGCACCTGCGCGGGCTGGAACTGCTGCCCGACGGCGGCTTTCGCTTCTTCGCGGTGCCGGTGAAGGTGAAGGGGTTCGGCACCTTTCCCGTGCGTGCCTTCGCCGCGATCGGCTGATGCCGGGTCCGCGCGCCTGGCCGGGCCACGGTGGGACAGCTGGCAACGGCGAAGGAGCGGAAGTCAGCCGTTTCCCTTGGTGCCAAGGAGGCGGTGGATCAGCTGCTCCACCTTTTCGCCGGCGATCAGCACGATGAGGGCGAGACCCAGCGCAATCAGGGCCAGGGCCCACAGCCCCACGCCGCACGCGATCCCCAGGCAGGCGACCACCCACAGGCTGGCCGCCGTGGTGAGGCCGGAGATCTGCTCGCCGGTGTCGGACTTGAGGATGGTGCCGCCGCCCAGAAAGCCGATCCCGGCCACGATCCCCTGGATGACGCGCGACACCGAGTTGCTGTCGAACTCGCCGTCCTGAGCCGCCAGCACCATCCCGGTGAGCGTGACCAGCGCGGTGCCCAGCGCCACCAGCGCGTGCGTGCGCATTCCCGCGGGCTTGCCGTGGATCTCGCGGTTCAGCCCCAGCGCGCAGCCGATCACTGTCGCCGCGCCCAGGCGCAGCAGGATCTCCAGCCACGGCAGGCTGGTGGACAGGGAGGTGAAGTTCATCCGCGGAAGGGGTCTGGGGTGAGTGGGCTGGATCTGGAGGGTCGATCAGCGCTGGACGGCGGCGATCACGCGCTGCACCAGGCCGTCCAGGGCGGGGTTCGCGATCCACCGCGCCACGACCACCAGGTCATTCTCCGGGTCCACGTAGATGGCGTTGGTCCCGTTCCCCAGGTGCACGAACGCGGTGGCGGGCGCGCTGGGCAGCTGCTTGCGGTCGGTGTTCAGGTACCAGTTCATGAAGCCGTAGTTGGGCTGCACGGGGGTGGGCGTGAGCGCCATGCGCACCCATTCCTCCGACAGTACCTGCCGGTCGCCCCAGCGCCCGCGGCGCTGCGTGAGCAGGCCGAAGCGCGCCATGTCGCGCGCGCTGATGAACATGCCGCCGCCCCAGTGGCCGCCGCCGCTCACCGACTGCACGGCGGCGCCGTCGACGAGCACCCACGAGCTCTCGTAGCCCGTCCAGCGCCAGGTGGGCGACGCGCCGATGGGGTCCATCACCTGCTCGCGGAGCACCTGCGGCAGCGGCCGCCGCCAGACGTTGAGTGCCGCGAGCGCGAGCAGGTTCACGCGCACGTCGTTGTACTCGTGCGCGGCGCCGGGCTCCAGGCGGGCGCGGGTGAGCCACTCCTGCGGGTTCTGCAGCGGCCGGTCGGCCCAGTCGGGCTTGCCCCACAGGGTGCCTTCCCAGTCGCTGGTCTGGCGCAGCAGGTGGTCCCAGGTGATGCGCCGCTCGCGGTCGGTGTCGAACAGCCGCAGCGCACGCCCTTCGCCCAGGCCGCCCGGGTGGCGGCCGCCGCCCTCCGGTGGGAGGACGAAGATCGGCCCGACGTATGGCTCCACGGGATCGTTCACGCTACGGATGATCCCGCGGTCCACCGCCAGGCCCACGACGGTGGAGAGAAAGCTCTTGGTGACGCTGAAGGTCATGTCCACGCGGTGTGGATCGCCCCATTCCGCCACGATGTAGCCGCGGCGGAGGATGATCCCCGCCGGCGCGCCGCGCTCGGCGAACGGCCCCATGGCCTCGCCGAACGGCTCGCGTCCGAAGGTCTGGTAGTGCGCCAGCTCCAGGTCGCGCGGCGCCGTGCTCTCGTTGGCGATGGCGAACGCGATGGCGGAGTCGACGAGCGCGGCGTCCATCCCCACCTGCGCGGGCGCCCGCCGCTCCCAATTGTCGCCGGGGCCGGGGACGTAGACGGAGGTGCGTTGCGCCTGGGCCGTCGCGGCGACGAAGAGCGCGGTGATCGCGAGCAGAATGCGGACAGGACGCACTGGGATGTCTTCTCGTTGCAGGAGCGTGACAGGATGGCTCTACATAGCGGCGGAAACACGGACGGGCAAGCGTTGAGGCGGATGCGCCCTTTACGTGGGTGGGGTTTTGCTTTACCTTTTGGTAAAGCAACTTCCCGAGAGGTGCACGTGCGCAGAACCCGTCTGAGCAGCAAGTCCCAGATCACACTGCCCGCCGACTACCGACGGCGGCTGGGCGTTGAACCCGGAGAGGAGCTTCTCATGGATTTTCAGGACGGCCGCATCGTGCTGCTCAAGAACACCGGCTCGGCGCTCGACGAGCTCCGCGCGCTGCCCTCCGAGATCTGGGCGGGTGCCGCCGACGAGATCCAGCGCGCGCGCGACGAATGGGACAGCTGACCTCCAGCGTCCCCGACGGCAGCCGCATTCTGCTGGATTCCGTGTCGATCGTCTACTACCTGGAACGGAATCCCCGGTACTTCGCGGCGGCGTCGGAGTGGATGGAACGGGTGAACGCCGGACGGCTCACCGCCGCCGCGTCGGCGCTGCTGCTGGCGGAGGTGCTGGTCCCCGCGTACCGCGCGGGGAAGCCGGCGGCGGCCCGACAGGCGCGCGCCGCGCTTGAGCGCATCCCCAACTTCGAGCTGCTGGAGGTGACGGCCGCCGTCTCGGACGTGGCCGCGCGGCTGCGCGCCGAGCACAACCTCCGCACGCCCGACGCGCTGCACGTGGCGACGGCCCTCAACGAGGGGGCGGAGTGGCTGGTGACCAACGACCACCGCCTGAAGCGCGTGGAGGCGGAGGGGATCCGCGTGTGGCTGTTCGACGATCACGTGAACTGATCCCGCTCCCCCGGCTCGCCAACGCGGCGGGCCGGTTGTAGTTTGGGCGCCTTCGCCGGGAACGCCGGCGAGGCCGGTTCCACGTTCGCCCGAGGGCAGCGGTGTTCGACAAGATCCTAGTAGCCAACCGGGGCGAGATCGCCCTGCGGGTGATCCGCGCGGCGCACGAGCTGGGGGTAAAGGCCGTGGCCGTCTACTCCGAGCCCGACCGCCTGGCGCCGCACGTGCTGGCGGCCGACGAAGCGTACCTCATCGGCCCGGCGCCCAGCGCCCAGAGCTACCTGCGCGGCGACGTGCTGATCGACGTCGCCCGGAAGTCGGGCGCGCAGGCCATCCACCCCGGCTACGGCTTTCTGAGCGAGCGCGCGCCCTTCATCCAGGCGGTGCGCGACGCGGGGCTTGTCTTCATCGGCCCGTCGCCGGAGGCGGTGACGGCGATGGGGGACAAGACGGCGGCGCGCACGCGGATGATCGACGCCGGCGTGCCCGTGGTCCCCGGCACGGCGCAGGCGCTGGTGGACGCGGCTGAGGCGCGGCGGGTGGCGGGCGAGATCGGCTACCCCGTGCTGCTGAAGGCGGCGGCGGGCGGCGGCGGCAAGGGGATGCGCGTGGTGCGCGGCGAGGACGAGATCGAAAAGGCGTTCGACGCGGCGGGGAACGAGGCGCAGGCCGCGTTCGGCGACCGGTCCGTCTACGTGGAGAAGTACCTGGAGGGGCCGCGCCACATCGAGATCCAGCTGCTGGCCGACCGCCACGGCAACACGCTCCATCTGGGCGAGCGCGAGTGCAGCATCCAGCGCCGCCACCAGAAGCTGATCGAGGAGGCGCCGTCCGCCGTGCTGACGCCGGAGGAGCGCGCGGCGATGGGGGCGATGGCGGTCGCCGCGGCCAGGGCGGTGAATTACGAGGGCGCGGGGACGGTGGAGTGCCTGTACCAGGACGGCGAGTTCTACTTCCTGGAGATGAACACGCGCATCCAGGTGGAGCACCCGGTCACCGAGCTGGTGACGGGGATCGACCTGGTGCAGTGGCAGATCCGCATCGCCGCGGGGGAGGCGCTGCCGTTCACGCAGGACGACGTGCGCATCGAGGGGCACGCCATCGAGTGCCGCATCACCTCGGAAGATCCCGCCAACTCGTTCCTGCCGTCCACGGGGCGGATCCAGAACCTGGTGGTGCCCAGCGGGCCGGGCGTGCGCTGGGACGGCGGGATCGTGCCCGGGTTCGAGGTGGGGCTCTCGTACGATCCCATGCTGGCCAAGCTGATCGTCTACGCGCCCACGCGCATCGCGGCCATCGACCGGATGAAGCGCGCGCTGCTGGAACTGCGGGTGGAGGGGGTGGATACGGCCGTTCCGTTCCACCTGCGGGTGATGGACGAGCCGGATTTCCGCGCCGGGAACATCGACATCAAGTACCTGGACACGCACGCGGACCTGCTGGCGACGGAGCCGGACGAGGACCTGCTGCGCGCGGCGGCGGTCGCGGCGGCGCTGCTTGAGGAGGAGCGCCGCAACCAGCGCGCGGTGCCGCGCGTCACCGCGTCCACCGCGGCGAGCGGGAGCGCCTGGCGCGGGCGGGCGGGCGGCTGGAGAGGGCGTTGAGCGAACGTCGCGGCGGCGGGGCCCGCGGCTCGGGCGGTCCGGGCGGCGGACGGGGGCGCGGGGGTGGAGGGCGGCCCGGTTCGCAGGGATCGCGGCGTGCGCCGGCGCCGGTCCGCGTGCGGATCGATTCCATCGCGGCGGGGGGAGAAGGGGTCGGGCGGCTGCCGGACGGGCGGGTGACCTTCGTCCATCGCACGGCGCCGGGCGACCTGGCGGAGATCGTCCTGACGGAAAAGAAGGAGCGCTGGACGCGCGGGCGGCTTCTGCGTGTGCTGGAGCCCTCGCCGGAGCGGCGGGAGGCGCCGTGCCCGTTCTACGCGCGCTGCGGCGGGTGCACGCTGGAGCACATGCCGTACGACGCGCAGCTGCGCGCCAAGTCGCGCATCGTGGCGGACGCGCTGACGCGGATCGGCGGGGTGGAGATCGATCCGCCGGAGGTGGTGCCGTCGCCCAGCGAGTTCCGCTACCGCAACCGCGTATCGTTCGCGCTGCGGCGGCGGGAGCACGGGCGCGTCGTCGCGGGATTCCACGCCCTGGGCGAGCCGGACGAGATCGTGGACCTGGACGGCACCTGCCTGCTGTTCGAGGAGTCGATCGGGCGCGTGTGGGACGGCATCCGGGCGAGCTGGGGCCCGGACGCGCGCCGTCTGCCGTCCGGTGAGCAGCTGCGGCTGACGCTTCGGACGAACGCGGCGGGCGAGGTGTCGCTGCTGGTAGAGGGCGGCTTTCTCCCCGGACGGCCGCAGGAGCTGATCGACGCGGTGCCGGGGCTGGTCTCCGTCTGGCACCGCCCGCGCGAGGCGGATCCGGAGCTGATCGCCGGCGCGCCCGGGCTGCCGGAGACGTGGGGCGACGAGACGGTGGAGCTGAGCGGCGCCGCGTTCCTGCAGGTGAACCGCGCCGCCGCCGCGCTGCTGGAGGCACACGCGATGTCGCTCGCCGGCGACGTGGACGGGCTGCAGGTGGTGGACGCCTACTGCGGCATCGGCCTGCACGCGCGGCGGCTGGCGCGCGCGGGGGCCAGCGTGACGGGGATCGAGCTTGACGCGGACGCGGTGGCGGAGGCGCGGCGGGGCGCGCCGGAAGGCGCCGTCTTCGTCGAGGGGCCGGTGGAGGCGCTGATCGGCGAGCACCTGCCGGCGGACCTGGTCATCCTCAACCCGCCGCGCGCGGGGATCGCGGGCGAGGCGGCTGACGCGCTGGTGGCGGCGCCGGCGCGCCGCATCATCTACATCTCCTGCAATCCCGCCACGCTGGCCCGCGACCTGAAGCGGATGGGCGCGGCGTACCGGCTGGAGTCCATCCGCTCCTTCGACCTGTTTCCGCAGACGGCGCACGTGGAAAGTGTGGCGCTGCTGGCGGCGATGTAGCGGCCTGGAAAGGTCGTCAGGTCATCGAGCAAAGA
>DASTVC010000391.1:0-4756 GCA_035759295.1 Longimicrobium sp.
AGACCGGCGGGCGCGTAGCGGAAGCAGACCACGTTCAGCTGCACGGGGATCAGCAGTTCCAGCGCGGGATTCGCCTCGATGAGGCCGGCGAGGTACCGCGCCTGGGCCACGTTCTGCTCCACCAGCCGGATGATGGCATCCACGCCGTGGGCCTTGAAGCTCATCCACACCTTGAGCGCCTTGAACGCGCGCGTAAGGTCGATGCCGCGGTCCGCGAACGGCAGCCCGCCCGCGATTACCCCGCGCTCCGTCTGCGCCAGGTAGGGCGCGGTGGTGGCGAAGGCGCCGCGGTGCGCCTCCTCGTCGCGCACCAGCACACAGGCGCACTCGAAGGGCAGGTATCCCCACTTGTGCAGGTCGAAGGCGAGCGAATCTGCCCGCTCCATCCCCGCCACCTGCGGCCGCAGCGCGTCGGACGTGTACGCCCACGCGCCGAAGGCTCCATCCACGTGAAACCACAGCCCTTCCGCCGCGCAGAAGTCCGCCAGCGCGGCCAGGTCGTCCGAGGCGCCGGTGTTAACCGACCCCGCGGTTCCGATCACGCAGATCGGGTGATGGCCCGCCGCGCGGTCCTCGGCGACGGCGGCGGCGAGTGCGTCCAGGTCGATGCGATCGAGATCATCCACGGCGATGGAGCGGAGGGCGCGGTGGCCCATCCCCATCAACTCCACCGCCTTGCGAACCCAGCCATGCGTCTCGGTGGAGGCGTAGACCGTCAGCATAGGGCCGGCCTGCATCCCCTCCTCGCGCACGTCCCAGCCGGCGCGTGCGTGGCGGGCGACGGCCAGGCCCAGCACGTTGGCCATCGACCCGCCGGTCACCATTACGCCGCCCGCGTCCGCCGGAAAGCCCATCAGCTCGGCCAGCCAGCGGATCACCTGGTGCTCCACCAGCGCCGGCGCGTGGTTCAGGCCGCCCAGGTGCGGGTTCATCGCGGACGCCAGCATGTCCGCCATCATCGCCAGCGGCGTACCCGTGCCCTGCACCCAACCCCAGAAGCGCGGGTGCAGGTTGCCGTTGGGATAGGGGAGGATGCGGTGCCGGAACTGGTCGTACGCCGCATCCTCACCCTCACCCGCGCGCGGCAGCGGCTCACGGAAGCCGTCGCGGATGGCGGGCGGCATGGGCTGCCACGCCGGCTGCTGGCGCAGGGAGGCGAGGTGGTCGAGCGTATCGTCCACCATGCGGTGCGCCAGCGTACGGAACGCCTCCCAGTCCGCCGGATCCAGCGTCTCCTCGGGCCTATCGGTCCCATCCAGGCCGCGCACTATGCCTCCCGTCCGGCGCTGGAAAACAGCGCGTTCGCCTCCGGAAAGGTGAGTCCGCCCTGCATCTCGGAATACGTCCCCTGCTCCAGTACCTCCGCGGCGGCGCGGCGGATCTGCGCCATCACCGCCAGCGTAAGCGACGGGCCGATGCTCACGCGCGCCACGCCGAGCGCCTGCAGTTCGGGGATGGTGGGGCCGGCGCCGCGGCCCGCCATCACGTTCAGCGGCGCACCGACGGCGGGGACCAGCGCGCGGATCGTCTCCGAATCCGCCACGCCGGGGACGAAGATGCCGCTGGCGCCGGCGGCGACGTAGGCCCGCGCACGCCGCACCGTCTCGTCGAAACGGCCCTCCGGCGGCCCCGCCTGCGCCAGATAGGTGTCGACACGGGCGTTAATGTAGATCTCGACGCCTTCGCGGGATGCGGCCTCGCGCGCGGCGGCGACGCGCTCCACCTGCTCATCGACGTCCAGCAGCGTGGCGCCGTCGCGGCCCGGGGCATCCTCCAGGTTGATCCCTACCGCGCCCGCGCCGATCACGCGGCGGACGGTTTCCGCTGCATCCGCGGGGGTGCCGTCGCCGTATCCACGCTCCACGTCGGCGGTTACGGGCACGCGCACCACGCGGGTGATCCGCTCGATGGCGTTGATCATCTGGTCGCGCGTAAGGCCCTCGCCGTCCGTGCGGCCCAGCGCCCACGCCACGCCCGCGCTGGTGGTGGCGATGGCGCGCGCACCCGCGTCCTCGATCAGGCGCGCACTCATGGCATCCCACGCGTTGGGCAGGACCAGGATGCGCCCGGCGTCTGGCTGGTGCATGCGGCGGAAGGCATCCGCCTGGTCAGGCTGGTCAGTCCGGAACATCGCTCATCTTTCTGGAAGAAGATGCGGACGCGGCATCCGTTGCCGCGTCCGCGTTCCAAGATATGCGGCGCGAACCGCTCAGGCAGCCACCGCGCGCGCGATCCGCCCATCCCGCACGTCGCACCCTTCCAGCCGCAGCAGCACCTGCTTGGCATCAAGCCCGCCCGCGTAGCCGGTCAGCGTGCCATTTGCGCCGATCACGCGATGGCAGGGGATGATGATGGGGATGGGATTCGTCGCGTTGGCGCGGCCCACGGCGCGGGCGGCGCCGGGGCGGCCGATGCGCGTCCCCAATCCACCGTAATCCACTACCTCGCCATGCCCGATCTTCCGCAGCGCATCCCACACGCTGCGCTGAAAATCGCTGCCGGCGGGCGCCAGCGGCAGGTCGAAATCCGTCCGCTCGCCCGCGAAGTACTCGCGAAGCTGCGTGGCGGCGGCGGCGCATCGATCCGCATCCCACACGACGTTCGCGGGCGGCGCCTGGTGCGCGAAGAGAATGTGGGTCAGGGCGCCGTCCGCGTTTACGACGACGGTCAGCGGGCCGATGGGCGAGTCGAGCTTGTTCGCGTAGTTCATTGCGGATCTCCCAGGCTGCTCCAGAGGTGAACGGTCCCCAGGCTTCGGAACGGGGCGAACGGCTCCATCAGCTCGCGCGTCTCCGTGGGTCCGGGGCGGTGGTCGAGGTTGTGAAAGCGCTGCAGCGCGGCGGTGAGCCCCGCGTCGCCGATGGGGACGCAGTCGGCGAATCCGGCGCCGCGCATCAGGAAGTAGTGCACGGACCAGGGCCCCAGCCCGCGCACGTCCAGCAGCCGCCGCTCCACGGCCGTCGCCATCTCGCGCTCGGCGTCGATGTCCAGCTCGCCGCTCACGATCATCCGCGCGATATCGATCAGGTACTCCGCCTTGCGGCCGGAAAAGCGGCGGGTGGTGAGGTCCGCGTAGTCCAGCGCAGCGACGGCTTCGGGCGTGGGATGCGCGTACAGGCCATCGCCCAAAGGCTCGCCGGCGAGCTCCGCGACCGCCGTCCGCAGCGCGTAGGCGAAAGGCAGGTTCACCTGCTGGCCCACGATCGTCCACACCAGGCATTCCCACGGCGTGGCCGTAAGCGGAATGCGCATTCCGCGGCGCGGCGCGATGAGGCGCGCGTACTCCGGCTGCCGCGCGATCTGACGTTCGAAGGTGGATGAATCCCCCGCCAGGTTCAGCATCCGCACGGCCGCCCCGTGCGCCTCCCGCATCTGCTCCGCGCTCAGCGGCCCGGCCGCATCCACCGCGCAGATTGCAGACTCTCCCTCGAAACGAATCCGGAGGGTTGCGGGTGTATCCGCGACATGAAGCGCCTTCGCCATCTCGCTGCCGCGCACACGCTCGACGACGCTCGCGGGGTCGCGCCCCTGGTAGCCGAGCACCGCGTCCGCGCGATAGCCCTCCGGCAGCGCGATGGTGAACGATGTGGATCCGCCCAGCGCGCGGTACTCGCCGGGCGTGAGGCCGGTCAGGCGGCGGAAGTTGAGGTGGAACGCGGACAGGCTCTCGAACCCCGCGGCGTACGCGGCCTCCGACACCGTCGCGCCGCCGGCGAGGACGCGCGAGGCCGCGGCCACCCGCTCGCGCGCCAGGAACGCGGCGGGCGTAACGTGAAAGTGGCGGCGGAACAGCGCGTTCAGCTTGGTCGTGCCGATGCCGGACGCGGTAACCAGCGCCGCTGCGTCGGCAAACGCGGACGGGTCGCGGCGCACGTCGGCGGCCAGCGTCTCAAGCAGGTGGACGTCGGGATCGTACTGCTGGTAGAAGTTGTCCGGCCGGCA
Organism: Longimicrobium sp.; assembly: GCA_035759295.1. Taxonomy (GTDB): domain Bacteria; phylum Gemmatimonadota; class Gemmatimonadetes; order Longimicrobiales; family Longimicrobiaceae; genus Longimicrobium. Next base: position 3,943 of record DASTVC010000391.1, read on the forward strand.
GCGGCGGCAAGGGCGCAGCCCGGCGGAGCGCGCCTCGTCCTCCGACCCGAAGAAGCGGACGTTCTCCGGCAGCGGCTTGCGGGCGGTGCACGAGGGCAGGCAGTAGATGCCCGTGGTGAGCACGCCGGTGATGAACCGGCCGTTGCTGGCGGTGTCGCGAGCGTAGAACCGCTCCAGCATCCATTCGCGCGTCATCATGATCATGGCCCCAATCTACGCACCGGCAACCACCCTGTCGTCCTGATCTCTTCGCTGGAATTCTGATTGGCGGATCGCGTGTTGGTGGACGAGCACAACGTCGATTATTCCTTGTTTACTTCGTACACCTGGGGAGGTGCTGAGAGCCGTCGACGACGAGCATCGAACTGCGTCCGCGGGGTGCCCCTCCCCCCGGCCCCTCCCCGTTCGTTCCTCACGGAGAGGGGAGAAAAGATGAACACCGTTTGATGGAGGCCAGTGTGGGACGGAATATCAACCGTATCCGGGCACCTATCCTGGATGCCGCAAAAGTGCACCGGCAGCAGCCGACGGAAGCGGAGCGCGTACTGTGGTCGGCGTTGCGAAGACAGAAGCTGAGTGGATTGCCATTTCGCCGGCAGCACCCGGTCGGCCGCTTCATCCTGGACTTCTACTGCCCGCGAAAGAAGCTGTGCGTCGAGTTGGACGGCCCCAGCCACGACGGACGAGAGATCGTGGATCAAGCGAGAACAGAAGCGCTCGCGACATTGAATATCCGCGTGATCCGCTTCCGCAACGAGGAAGTCTTGAGCGACCTCCCATCCGTACTGCAGCGCATCGAAGCTGCAGTCGTCCG
>DASTVC010000392.1:0-2116 GCA_035759295.1 Longimicrobium sp.
CTGGCGACCCCTCCCCCAAACTGCGGGGGAGGGGTGGTGAAAGGGAGGGGATTGATGCGCTTCGGCGGGTCCGCGCAGGCCCCCTCCGGGCCGGCACCACCGGCCCACCTCCCCCGAAACTGCCGGGGGAGGTTGACCCGACCCGGACCGTCCGGAGCGCGATTGAAGTTCGCCTCTCCCCCTGCAGTTCGGGGGGGGAGAGGCCGGCGCCAGTTCGATGCTTGCCGAAGCGCAATCGAATTCTCCCCTCTCCGTGAGGAACGAACGGGGAGGGGCCGGGGGAGGGGCACCGCGTCGGGCGCCGTTCGGTGCAGGCTCGGCGGAACCGAATCCACACAACGGGGGCGGGCGGATGGGGGGCGACGGCGACAGGACCCAGGCGCGGGGGATCGCGGGGCAGATGCGCATGGAGCGCAACCAGCTTCCCGAGCGCGCCGGCAGGCTGCTGGTGATCGGCCGGCGCGGAGGATCCCGACGAGGGAGAAACGAAAGAGGACGCGGATGAAGCGCTCATCCACGTCCTCCCTTGCCGTCCACGCCTGATCCCTCGTCGAACCGGTTACGTCACACGGCATCCGCCCCCCGGTCCGCCGGTGAAGGGGCAGGCTCCATGGCGGAGCCCACTGCCTGGCGTGAGGACTCGAGGATCTCGCGGCTGCGGGCCACGGCCTCGCGCGCCCGGTTCAGGAGGTCCTCCACCTCCAGGTGCGCCGCCTCTCTCGCTTCCACCGGCCCGGAGTTCTGTGCGATGTCCGTCATCCGCCGCTCTCCTGCTGCAATCTCCCGGCGCCGCGTTGGTGATGATCCCTCGCGTAACCTGTTCTACCACATTGATATAACGATTGTTTCCTCCCGGCGTCACAACAGGGACCATCCGCCGCGACCATTCAGCGGAACGGTGAGGGAATCGCTGCACTCTGGCCGGAGCCACGTTCCACCAGCCGGTCGATCAGCCACCCTGCCCGGCGTCTGTGCCCAATGTTTGCAACAGGCTGCCGCCCCCGGATTTTTCGGTGGATGCGACGGGCCGGGCGCGGGTGCCCGGCCGGCGGGAACCAGAAGCAGGAGATGCAGGAATGAAGTTGCAGGGAATGATGCTCGTCCTGGCCGTGGCGGCGCTGCCCGTGGGCGCGGCGGCCCAGGCGCACGAAGCCAGCGACGACAACGACCGCGCGGCACACGCGTTCCTCACCGCGGTGGACCTGGGCGAGGTGCGGATGTCGTCGCTGGCCACGCAGCGCGCCACCAACGCCGAGGTGCGCGCCTTTGCGCAGAGCATGATCGCGGACCACAGCAGCGCGATGCACACGCGCGAGATGCTGATGCAGACGGAGAACAGCGGCCTGGTGCAGCGCATGGGGCCCAACCCCAACGGGCAGGCCGCCCCCGTCCGCCCGTCGTCCAACCCCGCGGCGGGCGGAATCGCGGGCGCCGGCCCCGCGGCGGGGGGGCCGGCCGCGACGGGAAGTGGCCCGGCGACTGCGCAGGTCCCGGTCGGTCCGAACGCCAACTCCAACCCGGCGGCCGCGAGCACCGTAGCCGGGCAGGCTTCCGTAAGCGGCGGGCAGGGCGCGCACGCGGGCCACGGCAACATGCAGGACAGCACGCGGGCTGATGCGCACGCCGGGCACGCCGGCATGGAGGGGATGAGCATGCCTCCGGGCGTCACGCCGGCCATGATGCAGCAGCTCGAGGCCGCGCTGGCCGCCAACCCCATGAGTGCGCGGGTGATGGAGGCCAACGCCCGCAACCTGCAGGTGCTGCAGGGCGTGAACGGTCCGCAGTTCGACACCTCGTACATGGACGCGCAGATCGGCGCGCACCGCTACGCGCTCTCGAACATCGACCGCCTGCTGGCGCAGACCGGCGCGCTGGGCGACGACATCCGCGGCACGCTCACGCAGATGCGCACCGCCGTCGCGTCGCACCTGCAGATGGCGGAGCAGATCCGCGGCCGGCTGCCGTGACGGTGAACGGGTGAACGGGTGATGGTGTGATGGTGTGATGGTGTGATGGTGTGATGGTGTGATGGTGTGATGGTGTGATGGTGTGATGGGAGCACTCGTTCATCCCCACCCGGCCAACCCATTCGGATGACAGGCGTGGCGGCGGACCC
>DASTVC010000393.1:0-3709 GCA_035759295.1 Longimicrobium sp.
ACAGCGTGGGGGAGGGGGAACGGCAGAAACTGGACGCAGAGGGATCGAACTCTCCCCTCTCCGTGAGGAACGAACGGGGAGGGGCCGGGGGAGGGGCACCCCGGCGGACGCAGTTCGATGCTTTTCGACGCGTCCCAATCCTTCGCCCTGGCCGCGGACGCACCGTTCACCCGTACACCCGTACACCCGTACAGCCGTACAGCCGTACAGCCGTACACCCGTACACCCGTACACCCGTACACCCGTACACCCGTACACCCGTACACCCGTACACCCGTACACCCGTACACCCGTACACCCGTACACCCGTACACCCGTTCACCCGTTCACCCGTTCACCCGTTCACCCGTTCACCCGTTCACCCGTTCACCCGTTCACCCGTTCACCGCCAGCGGTTGCACGATCGCTTCCAACCCGCTATAATCTCCTGCTCCCCCGGAAACGGGGGAGCATTGTTTTCATCCTGCTCCGCGCGCACCGGCGCGGGGCCTCATGTCCAAAGGACAGGTGACCTTTGAGGGACTACGAGATCGTGTACATCTTCGCCCCTTCGCTCGAAGAGGCGCAGGTGACCGAGAAGCTCGACCGCTACCACGGGCTGCTTACGGGCACCAACGGCGGCGAGATCACGGCGACGGACCACTGGGGCCGCCGCCAGCTGGCGTACGAGGTGGAGCGCCAGACCAGCGGCTACTACGTGGTGGAGCACTTTCGCGCCCCCGGTGAGGCGCTGCCCGAGTTCGAGCGCGCGCTCAAGCTGGACGACGACGTCCTGCGGTACCTGGTGGTGGTGAACGAGGGCGACCTGCCCACGACGCCCATCCCGCCGGTGGAGAAGCGCGACGACGAAGCTGACGAAGAAGGGGAGGGCTGAGCCATGCGCGGAGGACGAAAGACCTGCCCCATGTGCGAGGGCGCGGTACGGAACGTGGACTACAAGGACGAGAAGACGCTCGGCCGCTTCATCACCGAGCGCGGCAAGATCCTGCCGCGGCGGATCAGCGGCATGTGCGCGCGGCACCAGCGGCAGGTGGGCACCGCCATCAAGCGCGGACGCTACCTGGCCCTGCTGCCGTACATCGCCGGCCACGAGAGCTGAGGAGATAACATCATGCAGGTCATCCTCAGAGACCGGATCGAGAACCTGGGCGAAGCCGGCGACGTGGTCGACGTAAAGCCCGGCTACGGCCGCAACTACCTGATCCCCAAGGGGCTGGCGTACGAGGCCTCGGCGGCCAACGTGCGCCGCATGGAGGCCGAACGGGCGGCCCAGGGGCGCAAGGAAGCCGAGACGCTGGGCGAGGCGCGCACGCAGGCCGCCGCCCTCGAGGGCGTGTCGCTGACCTTCAACGCCCGCGCGGGCCAGGAAGGCAAGCTCTTCGGCTCCATCACCAACGGCGACATCGCCGACAAGCTGGCGGAGCAGGGGATCACCATCGACCGCCGCCAGATCGAGCTGGACGAGCCCATCAAGTCGCTGGGCGTGCACAGCGTCCCCGTGCGCCTGCACTCGCAGGTGCGCCCGGAGATCAAGGTCTGGGTCATCGCCGAGGAGTAGCTCTCCGGCGGGATTCACGGTACCCACGGGCGAAGGGGCGGCTTTCCGGTGCGGAGGCCGCCCCTTCGCACGTTTCGCGGGTGCGTACCGGCACCCGACTTGCCCGCGTGGGCGCCGGGCCGCAAGTTGCGGCGCAGGGCGCTTTCGCATGAGCGATGGACTTTTCGGACAGGATCGGATGACTGACACCATCCCCGCAGCCGGGGTCAAGGACCTGCCGGACGAGGTGGCCCGCGCCGTGGAGCTGCTCTTCGACCGCAAGGCCAACGACGTGGTGCTGATGGACCTGCGCAAGATCAGCAGCGCCACGGACTTCTTTCTCATCGCCAGCGGCACCAGCGACACGCACGTGGCCGCCATCGCCGACCACGTGGTCGACGAGCTCAAGCAGTCGGGCACGCGGCCGCTGAACGTCGAGGGCCAGCGCGGCGGGCGGTGGATCCTGGTCGACTACTTTACGTTCGTCGTCCACGTGTTCCATCCCGCGGCGCGCGAGTTCTACCAGCTGGAGCGCCTGTGGGGCGACGCACCCCTCCACAAGATGGAGCCGCAGACCGCCGGCGCGTGATTCCGGCGTCGTCGTAGCCGCGGGTTTTACGGCAACGGCGGACGGCGGGGTTGGGCGTGCCCCTCCGCTGCGCTCCGGGTCGGGCTGCGCGCGCAGTAGGCAACGATACAACTGTTGCCAACTGCGCCGAGCCCCCGGCGCTCACCGGCATCTCGACGTTTCCGCATCGCTCGTGCATGCGCGCCGGGTTCTCGGCCCTGCGGGCGCGCATCCCTCACGCGTCGTCATCGCATCCGCATCGTCTGATGTGCTTGGCCGGCCTCGCGTCGGGCGGTTGAAACCGCGGCTGGAACGTCACGAATCCGCCTGCGCGGATTGTGGCCGACAGCGCGGAGGCGCGGCGGCGAACCACGAGAATTCCGACGGTCGAGCTACGCGGTCGATCCATTCGTCGCCGGAGCGCGCCCAGCCCCAGCCTGACAACAACCTCCCCCAGCAGTTTTTGGGGGAGGTGCGAGCCTAAGCGAGCGGAGGGGGCGCGGCGGACGCAGCGCCGACTCCGCCGACGATCCGAGGGCGCCGTTCTCCCCAAACGCTTGCTTGTCAACAACTCCGCCGTTTACTTTCCGCTCTGCACTCGGTCGCCGGACCATCCCGCGCCACGGCGCGCCTCCGCCCGGAACAGTCTCCAGAGCCCATGACGCAATCGCAGCCGCACGCCGGAGAACCGGGACGCGTTCCGTCCCCCACGTTCTTCGACCCGTCGTTCGAGCGACTTCCCGCCCCCGTGGCGGGGGAGACGGCGGCGCCGGGGCCGGTGCTGCTGCTCTTTGACCGCGCGGCCGACCGCGACTGGGCCGCCGACGCCGCGGTGAGCCTGGCCACTGGCTGGCACGCCGCCGGGCGCCGCACCGTACTGGCGGACCTGTGCCTGGAGGACCCGTTCCTCAACGACCGCATCGGCATGCCCAACCAGGACGGTGTCGTCGACATCTTCCTCTACGGCGCGTCGCTGGCCCGCAGCGCGCGGGCGGTTCCCGGGCGGGGCTTCTACCTCATCTCCAGCGGCACCTACACGCCCGACCCCGGCGCTGTCCTCCGCAATCCGCGCTGGGACAAGATCGTGGCAGGGTTCCGCGACAACAACGCGGCGCTCCTGCTCTTCGTCCCCAGCGACGCACCGGAGCTGGCCTCGCTGCGCCGCTTCGTGAGCGAGGTCGTTCTCCTGGGCGGCGCGGACGGCGGCAGCCCGCTCCCGGCGGAGCTCGCGGACCAGTTCACCGTGCGCGCCTGGCTCACGCCGCCCCGCCGCGACGAGGCCGCCGCCGCGCCCGCCACGCGCCCCGCCTCACCCGCGGACCGCTTTCCAGAGCCGGAGCCCGTCGCGCCCTGGAACGCGCCCCCGGGTACCCGCGCGGAACTGGCCGGCATCAGCGACGTGGCCACCCCCACGGCGGCCGTGCCAGGCGCGGCGGCCGCGGCGGCTCCCGTCTCGCCCGAGGCCATCCCCGTCCCCGATCCCGAGTGGACGGACGCGGAGGAGCCGGCGAAGCGCAAGCGCGCGGTGTCGCCGCTGATCCTGCTCCTTCTCCTCGTCGCGATCCTGGCCGCGCTGGTGTTCCTGGGGCCGCAGTACATCCCCG